>JAVHRO010000127.1:0-33225 GCA_036171675.1 Vicingus sp.
TTTGAGATAAAAAAAAGAGGCTGTCTATTTCTTTTTAGACACCCTCTTCTTTTTTTACAACAGTTTAGAATTAAGCCTCAGCTTTCATGTATTCTTCAATAGGATTACAGCTGCAAACCAGGTTACGGTCGCCATAACCATCGTTAACACGGTTTACGGTTGGCCAATATTTGGCTTCTTGTAACCAAGTTAATGGATATGCAGCTTTTGTTCTGGCATAAGAATGATTCCATTCGTTGGCTGTAATATCCTTAGCAGTATGAGGAGCATTTTTTAATACATTGTCCAATTTATCTACTTTACCCGAAGCCACCTCATTAATTTCATTTTTTATGGAAATCATTACTTCAATAAAACGGTCTAGTTCTTCTTTACTTTCACTTTCTGTTGGTTCAATCATTAAGGTATCGTGAACAGGAAATGAAATAGTTGGAGCATGAAAACCGTAATCCATCAATCGTTTCGAAATATCGGTAACATCCGTACCGGTTTCAGCACGTAAGTGACGGCAATCTAAAATCATTTCGTGGGCAACCCTGCCTTTATCGTTTGCATAAAGTGTGGCATAATGGTTTTGTAATTTTACTTTCATGTAGTTGGCATTAAGAATCGCTAATTGAGTTGATTTTTTCAATCCTTCAGTCCCCAACATTTTAATGTAAGCATACGAAATTAAACACACATAAGCACTTCCCCAAGGAGCTGAAGAAACACCAGTTATGGCTTGGCTACCACCAATTTTTATAACTGGATTAGAAGGTAAAAAAGGAGTTAAATGTTTGGCCACACCAATTGGTCCAACGCCTGGTCCACCACCTCCGTGAGGGATAGCAAACGTTTTGTGTAAGTTTAGGTGGCAAACGTCGGCGCCAATATTAGCAGGATTGGTTAATCCAACTTGAGCGTTCATATTTGCTCCATCCATATAAACTTGTCCACCATTGGCATGAATAATTTGTGTGATTTCCATGATACTTTCTTCAAAAACACCATGTGTAGAAGGGTAGGTAACCATCAAACAAGAAAGGGTGTCTTTATAAAATTCAGCTTTTTCTTTAATGTCAGCAATATCAATATTTCCATTTTCATCGCATTTAGAAACAATCACTTCCATTCCAGCCATTACAGCACTTGCTGGATTAGTTCCGTGAGCTGATGAGGGAATAAGGGCTATTTTTCTTTGGAAATCACCTCTGCTTTCGTGATAGGCTCTGATGACCATTAATCCCGAATATTCACCTTGTGAGCCTGCATTTGGCTGTAACGAAACAGCGTCAAAACCGGTGATTTCGCTTAAATTTGAGGCTAATCCTTTAAGCATTTGCTGATAACCTTCAGCCTGATTGAAAGGCACAAAAGGATGAATATTTGCCCATTCTGTCCAACCTAGCGGAATTAATTCCGTAGCAGCATTTAATTTCATGGTACAAGAACCTAATGAGATCATGGAATGTGTTAAGGATAAATCCTTATTTTCCAATCGCTTAATGTAACGCATCATTTCAGACTCTGAATGATATTTATTAAAAATTTCATGGGTAAGGTAAGCCGATTTTCTATTTAAGTTGGTTGGTATGCCTTTTACAATATCGATAGCAGTAGATGTCTTTCCAAGAGCAGATGCAAAAATAGATGCAATTGTATTTATATCGTGCTCATTTTCAGTTTCTCCTAAGCTTATTGAAATATTATTTTTGTTATAGTAAAAATTGATTTCTTGTGCTAATGCCAAGGTATTAATTTCCTCTTTTTGTTCTGGAGTAACTTCATAGGTTAACGTATCAAAAAAGGTATTGTTGATTCGTTTTAAACCTAACCCATCTATTTTAGAAGCTAATTTCCCTGTTAATATATGAATAGTTGTAGCAATATTTTTAATACCTTCGGCACCATGATATACGGCATACATTCCAGCCATTACAGAAAGTAATACTTGAGCAGTACAAATATTTGAGGTGGCTTTGTCGCGTTTAATGTGTTGCTCGCGAGTTTGCAAAGCCATTCTTAGTGCTCTATTTCCTTTTTCATCTATAGAAATGCCAATAATTCGTCCCGGAATGGTTCTTTTATAATCATTTTTTGTAGCAAAATATGCAGCGTGTGGTCCACCATAGCCAAGTGGAATACCAAAACGTTGTGAAGAACCGATGGCAACATCAGCGCCCCATTCTGCAGGGGGTGTTAACAATGACAAGCTTAATAAGTCTGCAGCAGCAATAACTATACTACCATATTGATGAGCTTTTGCTGTAAATTCATGGTAATCGTTAATTTGTCCAGTTAAATCAGGATATTGAATAATTGCACCAAAAACTTTTTCGTTGAATTCGAAGTTTTTATAATCTCCAATTATTAAGTCGATGTGTAGAGGTTTGGAGCGAGTTTTTATTACATCAATGGTTTGAGGTAAACATTTGTCAGACACAAAAAACAGGTTGGCTTCAGCTTTTTTTAGTTCTTTGCTACGGCTGTTGTATGCAAAAATCATAGCTTCAGCAGCAGCAGTGCCTTCGTCTAATAGCGATGCATTTGCAATTTCCATTCCAGTAAAATCTAATATCATGGTTTGATAATTTAGCAAGGCCTCTAAACGTCCTTGCGAAATTTCAGCTTGATATGGAGTGTAAGCAGTGTACCAACCTGGGTTTTCAAAAATATTTCGCTTAATTACTGAAGGTAAAATGGTATTGTAATACCCTAAACCGATGTAAGATTTAAACAATTTATTTTTACTCGCCAATGCTTTGATATGATTTAAATATTCATATTCGGTAAGAGGTTGAGCTAAATTTAACTCTTGTTTTAATCTAATTTTTGTTGGAATAGTTTGGTTAATTAATTCGTCAATGGAGTTTACCCCAATTACAGACAACATGTCTTTTACATCAGATTCTCTTGGACCGATGTGACGTTCTGAAAAGTTTTGTGTAGCCATAGTGCTATTTAGAAATTATAATAATGATATAAAATTGATAATAAGGAGAACAAATTTAGCAAAAATGCAATACCAAACTACCGATTTGGAGCTGGCTTTTAAACTTTTTTAAGGAGTTATAAACTATTGCTTTTATTTTATTTGATGGGGAATTTCACAAATAGGAATTGGATTCATTTTGTGTTGGTTAATTTTATGTAATCGATTGTAAATTTTAAATACTTCGATTTGCCTTGGAGAAAAATCGTTTAGGTTAAAATCGTTTTTCTCGATTATTTTCATAGCCCATTCTAATTCAGGGTATGATGCTCCTATTTGATCCTCATCCGTTCTTCCGTCGCCAAACAAACCATCGGTTGGAGGTGCAACAAGTATTTCCTTAATAATGTTTAAGTGCTTACCAAGATCATACACTTCGGTTTTGTATAAATCTGCAATAGGACTTAAATCTACACCGCCATCGCCGTATTTAGTGTAAAATCCTACACCAAAATCCTCCACTTTATTGCCAGTGCCTAAAACCAAGCATTGATTAATTTGTCCAAAATAATAAAGTGAAGTCATTCTTAATCTTGAGCGAGTATTAGCTAGTGCTAATTTTTCTAGCTCATTGACTTGTACTGAAGCTGTTGCTGAAACAAATTGGTCGAACACATTGGTAAGATTAATTTTTATGGAACTAACATTTTTGTAATTCGATTTTAAAAATTGGATATGGTTTAAACCTCGCTGTTCTTGATTTTTGCCTTGATGAATAGGCATTTCAACACAAATAACGGGCAGCCCTGTTTTTGCAGCTAATGTGGAAGTTACAGCTGAGTCAATTCCACCAGAAATACCAATTACAAAACCTTTAACATTCGAATTTTTAACGTAGGTAGAAAGCCAATTTACAATATGGTCAACAACTTTTTCGGTATTCAACGATAATAATTTTAGAAATATATAGCCAAATCTAATGAAAAGAAATGAATGTTTCCATTTGCTTCTTTGTCGTTATACACTGCTTTCCTATCTTTTCCTATGGTAGCTTTTCCGTTCTTGTCTAAAACATGTGTTTTGGTTTTTAAAACGTTGGTAAAGCCATTATGATAAGTTAACCCTACAGCAAAGTTAGTTCTGCCGCTGACGTTGTATTCTAAACCACCACCAACAATTAAATTGATGTTAATTAATGAAATATTACTGGTATTACTAATAGCTGTTTTTTTAATGTTGTTGAAATCAAGGTATTCGATGTCGGTTTTTGAGGAATATTTAATACCGGTATTAAAACCAAAATTCCCGTAATAGGTTAAATAACCAATTTCATTTGTTTTTAGTTTTAAACTAAGAGGAATATCTACGTATTTGATGTTGATAGTTTGTTTAATTTCTGATGCAGATAAATTTCCGTTGTTATCGTAAATACTTTCATAACGAAGTTTGCCGCCCAAATTATTAATGCTAAATCCGGTAGAAAACAAATAATTTTTAGCCAAGTAAAATTCAGTAGAAATTCCATAGGAGAAACCTATTCTCAGACCATTACTGCTGTATCCGCTTGTGTTTAAACTCATCCAAGCAATGTTAGGAGAAAATTGCAAACCTAATCTAAATTTTGGGGTTTCACCATTATTTTTTACAACGGGGTCGTTATTATTAATGGCATCTTGTGCATAAAGGTTGCAAAATAATAACCCAAATAGCATTAAAGTAAGTAATTTTGTTTTTTTATTCATGGTTTTTATTACAAACTTACGCTTAATATAAGGTCAAATGAGTATAATACAGGGCAAATTTTTAATACTTCAATTTTCTGTGCTCATCATTTTTTTCGGACTTATTTCAAGTTGTAATCCCGACTCAAAAAAAATTGATACATCATCTATTAAGTTAACTTTAAAAGTTAATCGATTTGAGAAAGATCTTTTCTCATATACATCAATTACCGATTCTGAGGTGTCGACTTTAAAAAAGAAGTACGACCCTTTTTTTACACAGTTTATAGAAAATATTGTTTCTATTTCTAATGTTAACGACCCATCAGTTTATTATTATTTGAATGCGTTTAAATCCGATCATTATGTGTTGGATGTGGAGAAAAAGGTAGACTCAACGTATGCTGATTTTTCGACTTATCAGGAGCGGCTAACAGAGTCGTTTAAATTGTATCATTATTATTTTCCGAACAAAAAAATTCCCGAAATTATAACTTATACCTCGGGTTTTAATTATGCAATTGTTACCGATTCGGCCTATTTAGGAATTGGCTTAGATATGTTTTTAGGAGCTGATTACAAGCCTTATGTTCAGTTGGGTTTGCCACAATACAAAATTTCAACCATGACCAAAGATTTTTTGGTTACCAGTGCTTTATTGGGTTGGATTTCGACCGAATTTGAGTTAAACGCGACAAATACTGATTTACTTACTGAAATGGTACATCAAGGAAAATTGTTGTATTTACTGGATAAACTTTCTCCGTTTGATGAAGAACGAATAAAAATTGGTTATACCAAGGAGCAATTGGAGTGGTGTGAGAACAACGAAAAACAAGTATGGTTTTATCTAATTGATAATGAATTATTTTACAACAAAGAAACCAAAGAAATTATTAAATATATGGGCGAGGCACCATTTGTTCAAGGTTTTCCAGCAGGTTCGCCTGGAAAAGTTGGACAATGGGTTGGATGGCAAATCGTTAAGAGTTTTATGGAAAACAATCCAAAATCAACATTACAAAATTTAATGAACGAAAATGACGCTCAAAAAATATTAAATTTATCAAAATACAAACCTTGATGAAATTATAAACACAAAATAAGCCATGATTAATTTACTAACCAATACCGATGAATAGTTAATAGGGTAATCCCATAGTTCGATTTAATTAAAAAAACAACGATGAAAAAATCAGAAATAAATTTTATAGTAACACTGGACGAAAATCACGTACCAGAAAAAATTGAGTGGTCTGCAACAGATGCTACCGAAGATCATATAAGAGAAACAAAGTCGATACTGGTTAGTCTTTGGGACAAGTTGGAGCGCAATACGCTAAGAATGGATTTGTGGACTAAAGATATGACTATTGATGAAATGAAGCATTTTTTCTACCAATCCATAATTACAATGGGAGATACCTATGAGCAAGCGACTAACGATAGTCAATTTGCTAAAGAAATTAGAGATTTAGGTGTGAAAATGGGAGAGAGAATAAAAAAAGAAAAGATGAAATAGTATTTATAATCAACAAAAGAGACTTAAATAAGTAAAATAATGAAACAAAATTTAATACAAAAATATAACATTGCTGGACCGCGCTACACCAGCTATCCAACTGTACCGTTTTGGGATGAGGAAGGAATAGCTTATAACGACTGGGTAAGTTCTGCTGTAAGATCGTTTAACGAAAGCAATCAAACCGAAGGAATAAGCATTTATATCCATTTACCATTTTGTGAAAACCTTTGTACGTTTTGTGGCTGCCACAAACGAATTACTAAACAACACGGAGTTGAGCAACCTTATATCGAAACGTTGTTAAAGGAATGGCAATTGTATTGCGACATTTTTCCTGCAAAGCCGAGAATAAAAGAAATTCACTTAGGAGGAGGAACCCCAACTTTTTTTAGTCCCGAAAATTTGCAAAAGCTGATTAATGGTATTTTGGAAAAATCAGAAAAATGTGATGGTTTTGAATTTAGTTTTGAAGCTCATCCAAATAATACTACCGAACTGCACTTAAAAACATTGTTCGACTTAGGTTTTACTCGAAATAGCTTTGGCGTTCAGGATTACGATTTAAAAGTGCAACAGACCATAAACCGAATTCAGCCATTTGAAAAAGTTAAAGAAGTAACAGAACTTTCTAGAAAAATTGGTTTTAACTCCATTAGTCACGATTTGGTTTTCGGGTTACCCCATCAAACTAAGCAAAGCATTATTAATACCATTTCCAAAACCCAATGTTTAAAACCTGATAGAATTGCATTCTATAGCTACGCGCATGTGCCATGGGTAAAAGGGGTCGGGCAACGTGGTTACGATGAAAACGATTTACCTTCTGCTGAAGTAAAAAGAGATTTATATGAAACTGGCAAGCAAATGCTCAGCGATTTAGGTTATGTAGAAGTGGGAATGGACCATTTTGCTTTACCAACCGATTCGATGTTTAAAGCCATGGAAAAGAAAAAATTGCATCGTAATTTTATGGGCTATACGGCAAGTAAAACTCAGTTAATGGTTGGTTTAGGAATGAGTTCAATAAGCGATTCGTGGTACAGTTTTGCTCAAAACGATAAGTCTGTTGAAGAATATACCGATTTGGTAAATAAAGGAACAATCCCAGTGGTAAAAGGGCATTTGCTAAACCACGAAGATTTAATTATTAGAAAGCACATTTTAAACATCATGTGTCATTTTGAAACTTCGTGGGAAAACGACGCAATGAAATTCCCGGAATTAGAGGATTGCCTTAAACGACTTAAAGAAATGGAAGCGGATGGATTGGTTATAATTCAAAAGAATGGAATAAAATTACCAGAAGCAGCCCACCCATTTGTTAGAAATATTTGTATGGCTTTCGATTTACGTTTGTTAAGAAATGCACCAACAACACGAATTTTTTCGATGACGATATAGTGGCTCTGCCAATAGCCAAAAGATTTTCGATGTGAACATTGTTTTTTTCTGAGCATATTAATTCAGTCAAGTGTCATGAAACAATATGCTGATGAAAATAGAGTTTAGCTTCTTAAAAGATGCCTTTTGCTTGCTTTTTATTTACCCTATATTCTTTGAAGAGCATAGTAACAAATCATAATAAATGCTTCATAGTAACTCTATGGTTAATTCCTTACTCCGCATCCTCACTCCACGACTAATAAAAAGATGTAAAAAGCAAAAACCCTTGAAGATAAAGGCTTCAAGGGTTTTAATATTCTGTGGGCGATGAGGGATTCGAACCCCCGACCCTCTCGGTGTAAGCGAGATGCTCTGAACCAGCTGAGCTAATCGCCCTTTCTTTCTTCGAAAGCGGCTGCAAATATATACTTATTATAATTTACTGCAAACTTTTTTAAATTTTTTTACATTTTTATATTTTATAGCCAATAAGAAATTAGTCTGACGCTCCAGCCAACACAATTACAATTTCGCCTTTTAAGGTATGATTTTCAAAATAATGAATTACTTCTCGTAATGTTCCTCTAATGGTTTCTTCGTGTATTTTGGTTAACTCTCTTGATACCGAAACGATTCTTTCTTCGCCATAAAATTCAACGAATTGATTCAATGTTTTTAACAATCGATGGGGCGATTCGTAAAAGACAATAGTTCTAGTTTCATTTTGTAAAAATAACAACCTAGTTTGTCGCCCTTTTTTGTGGGGTAAGAATCCTTCAAAAACAAACTTATCACAGGGAAATCCCGAATTTACCAATGCGGGAACAAAGGCCGTTGCACCAGGTAAACATTCAATATCAATATTATTTTTTATGCATTCTCTTGCAATTAAAAATCCAGGGTCTGAAATGGCAGGGGTGCCAGCATCACTTACTAATCCAACAATGCTACCTTGTTTTAATTGTTCAATAATTCGATCAATACTTTTATGCTCGTTATGTTGGTGGTAAGCAACCAGTTTTTTTTCAATTTCGTAATGTTTCAATAGCTTAGAGGTTTGTCGAGTATCTTCGGCCAAAATAAAATCAACATCTTTTAGCGTTTGCAACGCTCGCAATGTAATGTCGCTTAAATTACCTATTGGAGTTGGAATTATGTATAGTTTTGACATAAAGTAGTTGAAAATAAAACGTAAAGATAATCTCTACAAACGAATTTAACATAAGAAAAATTTAGATTATCATAAACATCGTTAATCTATTTTTCGAAATGGATTTTACGCGACTAAAATATTCAATAAATATTTTTTGTGCGAAAATGTTTAACTTTATAAAACTATATGCAACCTTTTTTTAATAAACTGCATCTTAAAGCTGAGTAGATGAAAATGAATGATGAGCAATTGGTGAAAAAGTGTCTTGAAAAAGATGTGCTTGCTCAAAAAATGTTGTTCGATTCTTTTTCAAGAAAAATGATGGGGGTTTGTTTACGTTATTTTAAAGATGCAGACGATGCTCAAGATGCTTTACAAATTGGATTTGTAAAAGTTTTTGAAAAATTACATCTATTCAATAATGAAGGTTCATTAGAAGGTTGGATTAGAAAGGTAGTTATAAATACAGCATTAGATCAAATTCGAAAAAACAAAAAATTTGAAGATAATGTTGATTTAAGTAAAATTGATTTTCAACTACCCACCGAAAATGAAAATGCGTTGGATAAAATATCTACCAACGATTTGTTGAAAATAATTCAGCAAATGCCAACGGGATTTCGAACGGTGTTTAATTTATATGCGATAGAAGGTTATTCTCATCAAGAAATTGCAGACCAATTAAATATTTCGGTGAACACATCTAAATCGCAATATTCTAGAGCCAGAGTTTATTTACAAAAAATATTAATACAAGAAAAAATAGTATAACATCAAGTGAAAAACGATTTAAACAATATAGAAAACCTATTTAAAGATGCATTTGATGGATTTGAAGCGAATGTGAATCCTGCTGTTTGGACGAATGTTCAGCATAACTTAAATGCAACAGGAAATAGCGTTTCTCCTAATAAACCTGAAACCCTTGTTGGGTCAACTTCAAAGGCTAGTTTAACCAAAATACTAATAGCAGCTGCGGTGGCTGTTGGTGTTGCTGTTCCTTCGTATTATATTCTTACATCAAACAATACGGATTTGCCTATCAAACCAATTGCTCAACATAATAATGTTGCGGATGCAGTTGATGAAGATAATGTTGATTTGACAAAGCAGCCGATACAAAAACAAATTACAAATAAAGGGGTTAGCATTGTTAATGCTGAGCATAATGTTTCAAATAATACTCAAAACACTGAGTACGAATCAACAAGTAATAATAACGTATCACCAGAAAAAGTAAGTCAATCTACTGAAAATACACAACAAAACGAATCTTCTATTGTTTCACAACAAAATCAATCAAATAATACTCAAAAATCGGTTGAGGTGTTGAACCCATTGGATGTTAGGATAAAAGCCAATACCATAAAAGGTGTAGCTCCTTTAGATGTTGAGTTTAACGTTGATGGAAATGCAGTTGCTTACTCTTGGGATTTTGGTGATGGTTCGGAAATTACTAGTCAAGAAAATAGCTTTCACACTTTTGCTAATTCAGGTAAATATTTGGTAAAACTTACAGCTCTTGATGAAAATGCCAATACTAAAACCGTGATGCAAGTAATAACTGTAGAAAATGCAGTAAATTCTTCTCTTAAACCTGTGGCTACGGTTTTTTCACCAAATGGCGATGGAGTTAATGATATTTTAAAAATTGAAGGAGAGCACATTACACAATTTGATGCAATTGTTCAGGATAGTAAAGGAAATATTGTTTTTGAATGGAAAACGCTTGATGGCTTTTGGGATGGTAGAGATTTAAATAATCAACTATTACCAGCAGGAACGTATTACATTATTGTCGTTGCCGTTGGAACTGATGGAGTTAATCATCCTGTTAAACAAACCGTTCAGCTATTTCAGTAGTTTAAAATCCCTTAAATTTTTTCATTATTTTGGAGGCGTAAACGAAATCACATAGTTCGGCGTTTTCGGTTTTTAAAATCTCTACGTTGTCACCTTCCCACCACTTTTTACCGTGGTGTAAAAACACAATATTTTCGCCCGTTTCCATTACCGAATTCATGTCGTGAGTTACCACAATGGTAGTCATTTGAAACTCTTTGGTAATTTCCATAATTAGGTTATCAATCAAAATACCAGTTCGTGGGTCTAAGCCAGAATTGGGTTCGTCGCAAAATAAATATTTAGGATTTAACGCAATAGCTCTTGCAATTCCTACACGTTTTTGCATGCCACCACTTAATTCTGCTGGAAAACGTTTGTTAACATTGATTAGGTTTACTCGTTTGAGGCAAAAATTTACCCTCTCCATCATTTCCTCATGCGATTGTTTGGTGTACATTTTTAATGGAAACAATATATTTTCTTCAACCGATAGTGAGTTGAATAATGCGGAACCTTGAAATAACATGCCAATTTCTGCGCGAATAGATTTTCGTTGCATAAAATTCATCTTGGTAAAATCTCTTCCGTTAAATTCTACCGAACCACTATCCACATCATATAAGCCAACAATACACTTTACTAAAACTGATTTACCTGAACCACTAGAACCAATAATTAAGTTCATTTCTCCTTGTTTGAAAACAGCAGAAATATCGTCTAATACGCTATTAGAACCAAATGATTTACTTATGTTTTTAATCTCAATCATTTACATCAACAACAATTGGGTTAAAATGTAATTTACTATAAGGATGGTTATACTGCTGTATACTACAGATTTTGTGCTAGCTCTACCAATTTCAATTGAACCCCCTCTAACATAATATCCGTAATAAGAAGGAATACTGGTTATTATAAAAGCAAAGAACAAGGTTTTAATAAGAGCATAAATTATACTAAACATAGTAAAATTCCAACGAATACCAATTAAATATTTGTCGATGGTAGAAAAGTCGGAGTATGATGCAACTACCCAACCACCTAAAACACCTAAAATCATACTGTAAATTATGATGATAGGAACAATTAATAATGCGGCAATAATTTTAGGTAAAATTAGGTAGGAAGCGGAGTTTACTCCCATAATTTCGAGTGCATCAATTTGTTCTGTAATACGCATTGTTCCTACTTCCGAAGCGATGTTCGATCCAATTTTACCGGCTAGAATTAAACACATAACAGTTGGTGCAAGTTCAAGAATAAACGATTGACGAGTTGCAAAACCAATGGCGTAGTCTGGAATTAACGGACTGTCGATATTAGACGCGGTTTGTAGCGTTACAACCGCACCCATAAAAAAGGAAATAATTGCTATTAAGCCTAACGAACCTAGTCCTAAACTAGTCATTTCGTATATAATTTGGCGATAGTACAATTTTACATTTTCAGGTTTTTTAAAAACCCTGTTTAGCAATAAAAAGTACTCACCTATGTTATGTAAAGCTGTTAGCATATATTTATTGAACGGATAAAAGTAATTATTTATTAAAAAACTTCATCTATCAAAACACGGAATTATAATAGATTATCACCAAATCCTTATAAAACTTGATAATTTTTCATAAACTAGTCGTATCTTTGAATATGAAATATGTTAAACGACCCTACCTTATTGGTTTAATAATTTTTGGATTCATTCTGTCTGTATCTTCCTGCAAGAATAGTAAATGCAATACTTGCCCTAAGTGGAGCAAGAAAGTAAGCAATAGTGTTAATAACGCTTAAAATTGCGTTATAATTATTGTTGCAACTATTATTTCTGACTTAAATCATGAATTTACTATAAAATTTGAATTACATTTGACCTTTATTTAGACTTAATCTAAATAAGAATTTAAAAAATGACAACTTTAGATCAACTTAAAGAAAACGAAAGTGGCACCATTTGCCATATAGGCGATGAGCATTTAGCATTGCAATTATTGACTATGGGTTTTATTTTAGGTGAAGAAATAAGAGTTGAAAGAATCGCTCCTTTGCATGACCCCATGATAATAACCTCAGGTGTCAATTGTTTAAGCATTAGAAAAACAGATGCAAAACTAATAGAAATCAAAAAAGCTAGCTGATAATTGTGAGTGTTGACGACAAAAATCAATTGAATGTATTGTTAGTTGGTAACCCAAACACGGGGAAGAGTACGCTTTTTAATTCCTTAACCGGATTAAATCAGAAAGTAGGCAATTTCCCAGGTGTAACTGTTGATAAAAAATCGGGTACTTTTAAATTTGAAGGTTATACGGTTAACATTGTAGATTTGCCTGGCACCTATAGTTTGGCACCGAACTCAGAAGACGAAAAAGTTACCAATAAATATGTTTTAGAAGCCTCCTACGATGAAATTGTAGTAGTAGTTGCAGATGTAACCAACTTAAAACGAAACTTATTACTGTTAACTCAAATTATGGATTTGGGTAAAAAAGTAGTGTTGGTGTTAAACATGATGGATTTACTTCAAAAAAATCATCAAGAAATAAACATCGACAAGCTAGCTGGTTTACTTGGTATTTCGGTCATTCCTATAAATGCTCAAATTGGCAAAGGAGTTTCAGAGTTAAAACAAGCCATTGTTAATTTTACATCATCTCCAATAACATTTGTTGATAAGGATTCATGTGCAAACGCTGTCGACGAAACCATGCTGAGGTATTCGAAAATAAATGAAATAGTAAAGCAGTGCTTCAATAATAAAGGCGAAGACAAAATGTCGCAGTTAACCAAAAAAATTGATAACATACTTACGCATAAATTTTATGGGTATTTTATTTTTATGGTCATTTTATTTACCATTTTTCAAGCTATATTTTCTTGGTCATCTTACCCTATGAAGTTAATTGAAACTGGATTTATTTATCTTGGCGAGTGGCTTGCCGGTATATTACCAACTGGAATTGTTAACGATTTGGTAGTAAATGGTATCGTTGCAGGTCTAAGTGGTGTGTTTGTATTTGTTCCTCAAATTACCTTGTTATTTGCATTTATCATTATTTTGGAAGACACAGGTTATATGTCGCGTGTCAGTTTTCTAATGGACAGAATATTAAGGCAGTTTGGTTTAAATGGTAAATCAATCATTCCGTTACTTAGCACCACTGCATGTGCGGTTCCGGCGATTATGAGTACTCGAACCATTACAAATTTAAAGGAGCGTTTAATTACTATTATGGTAGCACCATTAATTAGTTGTTCAGCACGAATTCCTGTTTATACATTATTAATTAGCTTGGTCATACCTAAGGAAAATAATTGGGGTGTATTTAATTTGCAGGGATTACTAATGATGGGACTCTATTTGATTGGATTTATTGCTGCTTTGGTTGCTGCTTTAGTGTTGAAAAACCTCATAAAATCAAAAGAAAAAAGTAGCTTCATAATGGAAATGCCCATTTATAGAATGCCTAAATGGAAAAATGTTGGATTATCTATTTATTCGAAAGTACAAGTTTTTTTATTTGATGCCGGTAAAATAATTGTTGCAATATCTATTGTTTTGTGGGTATTATCATCATACGGACCATCAAATATGTTTCAAAGAATTGAAGAAAAATACGCTCAAATAAAAACCGAACAACAACTTTCCGATAAACAAGTTCATGCCTTAATTTCAGCCGAAAAGCTCGAATCATCTTATGCTGGTATGATTGGAAAAACAATTGAACCTGTTATTCAGCCTTTGGGTTTCGATTGGAAAATAGGCATATCACTGGTTACTTCATTCGCCGCAAGAGAAGTTTTTGTAGGAACCATGGCAACCTTATATAGCGTTGGAGATGAGGGTAATACCTTGTCGATTCGTGAAAAGATGATGAAAGCCACCAATAAAGATACTGGTGAAAAATTATATTCAAATGCTACAACTCTTTCGTTACTTTTATTTTATGCATTTGCAATGCAATGTATGGCAACGCTGGCAGTGGTGTATCGAGAAACTAAGTCGTTTAAGTGGCCTTTAATTCAATTGGTTTATATGGGAATTTTAGCGTACTTTTCTAGTTTTATGGTTTATCATATTTTTGCATAAATGAATGAAACAATTTATTTATCTTTACAAAATGCAGTTCCAGACGAAAGTTTACCGATACTTAAAACATGGTTTGATGGAGTTCAATTTGAACTAAATATTTCAAAAGAGAGAACCACTAAATTGGGTGATTATCGTGCAAAAAGAGGCAAATTTCCACACCGCATTTCGGTAAATAGTAATTTAAATAAATATGCGTTTTTGATTACGTTAACGCATGAGTTTGCTCATTTATTAATTTACGAAAAGCACAAAAATAAAGTGAAGCCACATGGGTTGGAATGGAAAAGTACATTTGCAGGGTTAATGAGGGAGTTACTTAATAACAATATTTTTCCTGAGGATATTTCAACTGTATTGGTTCAACACGTAAAAAACCCATCAGCATCCTCTGCTCGTGATTTTAAGTTGACATTACAATTAAAAAAATACAATACGGAGGTTAAACCAATCATACATTTAATTGATTTGCCAGAGGGAACCGTGTTTTCTTTAAAAAACAAGAGAACATTTACGAAAGGCAAAAAAAGGCGAACTCGTTATTTTTGCACAGAACTTCTTACCAAAAGGCAATATCTTGTTCATGGCGCAGCTGAGGTATTGGTTAATTGGTGAAATATCAGTTGTTTTTTAAATGCTATAAATTCAATTTTTATAAAAAAAATAACCCCTAAAAAATTATAATAAGGTAGCGTGTTTTCTTAACTTCGCTTCAATTTTAAAAAAACTTTATGAGCACGTCATTACACGAACCAATCATCAATCTAAAAGTTTCTGAAATGGCCGATAATTTAATCGGTTCTGAGATTATTAAATTAGCTGGAGAAGTTAAAGCTAAAATGGATCAAGGAGAAAAAATTTATAACCTTACCATTGGTGACTTTAATCCAAAAATTTTTCCAATTCCAGTAGAATTAAAGAATGAAATTATTAAGGCATACCAAAATGAAGAAACCAATTATCCTCCAGCAAATGGAGTTCAAGTTTTACGGGAAGCTGTTTCACGGTTTTTGCATACCAGAGAAGGATTAGAATATAATGCCAACCAAATATTAATTTCGGGTGGTGCTCGTCCTTTAATTTACGCGGTTTATCAAACCTTAATTGATCCACAAGATAAAGTATTATTTCCTGTTCCATCATGGAACAATAATCACTATACACATCTTTCAAGAGGTCAGCAAATTTTTGTTGAAACAACTCCTGAAAACAAATTTATGCCTAAAGCGGCAGAATTAAAGCCATTTATTAGTGACGCTACGTTGTTAGCCGTATGCTCTCCACTTAATCCAACTGGAACAACTTTTACAGAGGAGGGTTTAAAAGAAATTTGTGAAATGGTGTTAGAAGAGAATAAGAAAAGAGGCATGACCAGAAAACCACTTTATTTATTATATGATCAAATTTATTGGACGTTGACTTCTGGCGAGACTCGACATGTTGATCCAGTTACTCTTTGTCCTGATATAAAAAATTATACCATTTACATTGATGGAATTTCAAAAGCATTTGCCGCAACTGGTGTTAGGGTAGGATGGGCTTTTGGTCCTCAAAAAATTATTGATAAAATGCGTTCAATTCTGAGTCACGTTGGTGCTTGGGCTCCAAAAGCTGAGCAAATAGCTGTTGCAAATTTTTTGGTAAAAGATGAAGCTATTGACAACTATTTGTTTGGTTTTAAAAGTCAGATTAATCAGCGCCTAACAGCTATCTATAACGGAATAATTGATTTAAAAAATCAAGGATATCAGGTTGATGCAATAGCTCCTGAAGCAGCAATATATTTAACAGTTAACTTTAATTTAGTTGGTAAAAAAACCGATAAAGGTCAAATTTTAACCACTACTGCAGATGTAACTAAATATTTGTTAGAAGAAGCAAAAATAGCTATAGTTCCATTCAACGCTTTTGGATCCGATTCTAGTTCTACGTGGTATAGACTATCAGTTGGAACAGCAGTAATGACAGAAATTGACGCAATGTTTGTTCAGCTAAAAGATGCATTATCTAAATTAAAATAACCAAAACATGCTTAACCCAAATAATTACTGTGTAATAATGGCAGGTGGCATAGGTAGCCGCTTTTGGCCAATGAGTAGAACCTCTCATCCAAAACAATTTTTAGATATTTTAGGAACTGGAGAAACCCTTATTCAACAAACTTATAGAAGGTTGAAAAGAATTTGCCCTGAAAAAAATATTTACATCGTTACCAATATCATTTACAAGGATTTGGTAAATGAGCAACTAAAAGGAATAACTCCTGATCAAATTATTTGTGAACCAAGTAGAAAAAATACTGCTCCTTGTATTGCCTACGCTAATCAAAAGATATTACTAAAGAATCCTAACGCAAATATTGTAGTTGCCCCTGCCGATCATTTAATATTAAAAGAAGATGAATTTGTTCGTGTAATAAATTTGGCACTTGATTATACGGAGAGCAACGATTGTTTGGTTACCTTGGGAATAAACCCAAGTAGGCCTGATACTGGATATGGTTATATTCAATATGATACTGATTTTGAGTTTATTAACAACGAAATAAAAAAGGTCAAAACTTTTACAGAAAAACCGGATTTAGAATTAGCAAAACAATTTATTGAAAGTGGAGAATTTTGTTGGAACTCAGGTATTTTTATTTGGAGTTTAAAAAGTATTGATAAAGCTTTCGATAAACATTTGCCAGGGGTTAATTTGTTATTTAAAGAAGGTCTCGATAAATATAACACATCGGAAGAGGTTAGTTTTATCGAAAAAGCCTATTCAATTTCTAAAAATATTTCCATTGATTATGCAATTATGGAAAAATCATCGAACGTGTTTGTAATAAGTGCTGAAATTGGCTGGTCGGATTTAGGCACTTGGGGTTCTATTTACAATCATCTTCCTCAAGATGAACACAACAATGCTCTTGCTGGAGGCACGGTGTTACTATATGAGTCTTCAAACAATATCATAAATGTTCCAAAAGATAGGTTAGTTGTTTTACAAGGGCTTAACGATTATATAATAGTTGAATCGGATAATATTTTATTGGTTTGCAAAAAACAAGAGGAGCAAAAAATTAAACAATTTGTGAACGATATCAAGCTAATAAAAGACGAAAACTATTATTAATCTCTAAATGAGCGAAAATCAAAATAGTAAAGGTAACATGTCGTTTCTTGAACACTTAGAGGTGTTAAGATGGCATTTGGTTAGATCTAGTATAGTGGTCTGTTTATTTAGTATTTTAATATTTTCGTTTAAATCGTTTGTTTTTGACCGCATCATATTAGCTCAAAAATATTCAGATTTTTGGACTTACGAATTTTTTTGTAAGCTTTCACATTGGCTTGGCAAAGGCGATACCCTTTGTATGGGGAACATAAATTTTTCGTTAATCAATATAGAAATGAGTGGCCAATTTACCATGCACTTCACCGTTTCAGTTATTGGAGGAATTATTCTTGCTTTTCCTTATATGTTGTTTGAAATTTGGCGATTTATTAGTCCAGCACTTAAAATTAATGAACGAAGGTATGCACAACGTTTGATTTTTGCTGGCTCATTTTTGTTTATGATAGGAATATTGTTTGGTTATTATTTTATTTCTCCCTTTTCTGTACAATTTTTAGGAAACTATCAAGTTAGTGAATTGGTTCAGAATCAGATAAGTTTGGAGTCTTTTATTTCTACCATTACAACAGTAACCTTATCTTCAGGATTAATTTTTCAGTTGCCTTTGATTGTATATTTTTTGTCTAAGGTTGGAATTATTACTCCGGAATTTATGAGGAAATATCGAAAACATGCATACGTGGTAATTTTAATAGTTTCCGCAATTCTTACACCTCCTGACGTATTGAGCCAAGTGTTAATGGCTATACCACTAATTGCATTGTATGAGGTTAGTATTTTTGTATCTGTAAGGGTGGTGAATTTAAAAAAGAGTTAAACAGTGATTTTACGAGCCGAAAATATTAGTAAACGTTATGGAAAACGAGCCGTTGTAAAAAATGTTTCGTTCGATGTTAAACAAGGAGAAATTGTTGGTTTATTAGGACCGAACGGCGCTGGAAAAACGACTTCTTTTTATATGATTGTTGGATTGATAAAACCCAATGAAGGTAAAGTTTTTCTTGATGATAAGGAAATTACTACATTTCCTATGTATAAAAGAGCTCAAATGGGTATTGGATATTTACCTCAAGAGGTTTCTGTTTTTAGAAAGTTGAGCGTGGAAGATAATATCGCAGCAATTTTAGAAATGATGCCTTTGAGTAAGGTGGAACAAAAGGCTAGATTGGAAGAATTGTTAAATGAATTCAGTTTAAACCACGTTAGAAAAAACTTAGGCCACAATCTTTCGGGTGGCGAAAAAAGAAGAACTGAAATTGCTAGAGCTTTGGCGTCCAATCCAAATTTTATTTTGTTAGATGAACCTTTTGCTGGGGTTGACCCAATTGCTGTCGAAGATATTCAGAGCATCGTATCTAAATTAAAAGATAAAAATATTGGTATTTTGATTACCGACCATAACGTACAAGAAACCTTGAGTATTACCGATAGAGCGTATTTGCTTTTTGAAGGAAGTATTTTAAAATCAGGAACAGCTGAAGAGTTGGCTAATGACGAACAAGTGCGTAGAGTTTATTTAGGTAGAAATTTTGAGTTGAAAAGGAAGGTTTAACCGGTCTTATCTGTTTGTTATTAATGTGGCTACAGTTGGTAAAAACAATAATTTTCGTTATCGATTACTTTTTTAAAATCAAGATTAATTTCTGTTCCAAACGTGTTTTTTAATACCAAAATATATTTAAGCCCTTTATATCTAAGACTTTCAATGTAACCATGCGTTTGTATTTTTTCATTACTGTTAACCCAACCTTTTCTGTGAGCAAAATACATGGGCGTTGGATATTCTCCACTATTAATTAATATGAGCTCGTTTTTATTAGAAAAGGCATCCAATTCTTTTTCTAACGTAATTAAATACCTATTTTTTTCATTTAGTCGTAGGTCGTGTTGCTGATTTAATATTCCTTCAGTTGAAATTAGTATCAATATCAATATAATTAATTTTTTGCTTTTAAGTTGTGATAATCCATACCCAGCAACTAAACACATGATTGGAACAAAAGGAATAACATAATAACTGTGATGATAAAAAGTAAATCCTGCTTTAAATATTACCCCACAAAAGCCAACTAAACCAAGCACAAACACCACCAAGATTTGTTTATCTTTTTTTATAATTGCGTAAATCGATCCTAAAACAAATACCAAAAACCCCGAATATTTAATCGCTGTATCATAAAATCTTTTTAGCATTTCGGGAATATTTTGGAGAATATCATTTACTCCTTCACCAAGGCTTTTACCCATAAAAAAATGCCAGAAACCATAGGTTTTTACTAAATACGGAACCCAGTAAAAGTACCAGAAAGCTATTGGCACCAAACAAATCATGGTTATGGTAGCGAAAATTATTTTTCGTTTTAATGGTATTTTATTGTCCAGAAAATGAATTATAAAAATAATTAAGATATAGGCAACGGGTAATTTAGATAGCACCCCAAGAATCAATAATAGAGCATAGAATAATAGATTTTTTAAATGATTTGGTAATGATTTTGATCTTAAATAAGTAGTGCCATAATACAAACTTGCAATAACTAACGAACAGGCAAATGTGTCAGGCATTATTTTCCTAGAGTAGGAAAACCAAATTGAAACGGTTAAGATTATTGTTGAATAAAATGAGATTTGCTCGGTAAAATTTGACTTGATAAGTTTGTAAAAATACAGGAGACCAATACTGGATAAAATTAGGTTAATTAGCCTTCCATACCAATGTTGATAACCAAATAGTTTAGAAACAAGATAGATGAAATAATTTAACAACGGGAATTCCATGCCTGTTATTCCCGTTTTTTCTCCAGCAATGTCAATACGTGGGTAAAAGATGTTATTGTCGACTTCAAAAAAATTTCTTGCAACCATTGTCCCTGTGGTTTGCCTCCAATTATGAGCAACTTCAATAGGTGGGTTGGTTATGCCAATCAATCGAATTAAAAAAAATAAAATAATCCAAAATCGAATATTTACAAACAAATGTTCAAGTGAACAAAAGAATCGATTGTAGGAAATAATTGCCGATTTCATTTTTCAAATATACATAATCACAACTTCTTTCGATTAAAAGTATTGTCAATAAAAAAAGCCTTCGTTTTACGACGAAGGCTTTCGGTGTATATAAAAAAAGGTATA
The DNA here is from genome assembly GCA_036171675.1 of Vicingus sp. Taxonomy (GTDB): domain Bacteria; phylum Bacteroidota; class Bacteroidia; order Flavobacteriales_E; family Vicingaceae; genus Vicingus. The sequence goes on from JAVHRO010000127.1 coordinate 20,878, forward strand.
ACTTATTTTTGAGTTTTCTTTTCATTAGGAAGTGGTGCGCCAGCAACATTTTGAGGGGCATTTTGCACAGGTAATGCTTTCTCGTCAATTTGTTCTTGAATTTTTGATTGGCCACTAACTTCTTCACTTACTTGTTTTGTAGGGTTTACAGCTGCAGAGGCTATACTTAAAATCACGAGAGCTAGGCCTAGAGTCCAAGTAGCTTTTTCTAAAAAATCTGCAGTTTTACGAACCCCCATTACTTGATTGTTAGTTGAAAATGCAGAATTTAACCCGCCTTTTGGGTTTTGTATTAACACAATAAGTAACAACATTACACATACTATTACTACTAAAATGGTGATTAATGTAAACATCTATTTTATTTTTTGGTTTAAAATTTTAATTTGGTTTGCAAAATAACTTCTTTTTTCTGGATTTTTCAAACTTAATTTTTGATAAGTTTTTATAGCCTCCTCATAATTGTTTTGCTCAACTTGAATAAGGGCTAACGTTTCACTTACCAAGGGAGACTCATCAACTACACTTAGTCTCGCCATATTAACTGGTGAGTAAAATTCTGTTTTTTTTGGTTGAATTTTAGGGTCTTCTTGAATAAATTTATTGATTAGGTCAAAATTTAGTTTTTTACCAGTAGTATTTTTTTCTGTTTGTGGAGATTTTCCATTGTCAATATGTTTAAGCCACTCGTTGAAAGTCAGCTTTTCAGGTTCAATATTTTCTTCAATATCTTTACTCTTAGCAGTATTAGTTAATTCTTGGTTGGTTTCGGTAGCTTCTAATTCAAAAACATAGGCACTTGCGATGGCTTGATTTAAGAATTCCTTTTCAAGCGTTTCGTTCTTTTCTTGATTTTCAAGCTTAGTAGAATCGTTTACTAACGGAATAACAGTTACTTCTTGTTGTACAATATTTTCATCAACTTTGGTAGTGATTTCATGTTGAATTTCTTTGGTTTTTTCTTCAACAACGGCAACATTTAATAAGTCAAACAATTGTTTTCTGTCTGATGAGTAAATTGCAGTTTTTTTTAGTTGTTGTTCAAACAACAAATGGTTACTGAAATTGTATTGAAGAGCAAGTAGTATTTGTCCGCTTTGGCAATAAGGAAACTCATCAATCAACGCATTAATTTCTTGTTGAGAAACCATGTTGATAGTTGCTGGATTAGAAATGTATTTTATAAAACTTGTTGTTTGCATTTACCAATTTCCTACTGCTTTGTTAAAAATATCTTGGGTTAACTGATTGTTAATTTCTTTTATCAATCCATCCTCAATAGTGCTTATATTTACTGAGCTGTCGTAATCTGTAAATCGAGTAAAATCAGTTTCAAAATTTTGTTTTTTATCTTTAGTATTTATAAAATTAACCTTAACGGTAATGGTCAATCTGTTTTTCGCTGCCGTTTCATTTCCTTGAACTGCTACTGAAGTAATTTGATAATTAGTAATTGCACCATCAAACTGTAAATCTCCATTGGAAGCAACCAGTTTTAAATTGGTTTGAGAAATAAATACATCTTTTAATGCTTCACTAAAAGTTTGACTATAATTTACTTGTGCTAAAGTGGCAAAATTCTGAAAAGTTTTTACCGAAATAGTTTTTACATCTTCAGGTATTGAAGCACCAGTAAACGAATAGTTCATTTTACATGAAGATATAAATAAAACAAGGGAAAGTAAAGTTATATGTTGATAGTTGTATTTCAATTTTCTAAATTATATTCTTTTATTTTTCGGTATAAAGTTCGTTCAGAAATTCCTAATTCCACTGCTGCATTTTTTCTTTTCCCATTATATTTATCAAGTGCCTTAATAATATATTCTTTTTCTTTGTCGGCAAGTGATAGCGATTCTTCAATTACTTCTTCATGTTCTACAATCTTATTCCCAGAAATAATTTGTGGTTTATAAATTTTTTCGGGCTCAACGTTGCGTTGATCTACTACAGGCTCTATTTTTGAGTATAAATGTTGTATGCTTTTTAAGACGTTGTTTTCATGGTCAACACTTGTAGATTCTTGAGAATTAATAATGCCAAAAACAAGCTTTTTTAATTCGATTACGTCATTTTTTAGGTCGAACAATACTTTGTATAAAATATCTCTTTCTGAAAAATCTGATTTCTCCGATCCTTCATACAATGCTGGTAAATTTGATTTATTGATATCAGGTAAATAACGTAGAAGTGTGTCGTGGCTAATTAGTCTACTATTCTCTATTACTGATAGTTGTTCGGCAACATTTTTTAGTTGACGAATATTTCCTGGCCAACCGTAATTAACCAATAATTCTATGGCATCATTTGATAGGCTAATTGTAGGCATACGGTACTTCGCTGCGAAATCGGCGGCAAACTTTCTAAATAATAAATGGACGTCCTCTTTTCGATCGCGCAACGGTGGTAAATGAATAGGCACAGTGTTTAATCGATAAAATAAATCCTCTCTAAATTTGCCTTTTTGTATTGCTATTGGAATATTTACGTTAGAAGCGGCAACAATTCGCACATTTGTTTTTTGAACTTTTGACGAACCAACTTTAATAAATTCGCCTGTTTCTAATATTCTAAGTAATCGAGCTTGAGTGGATAGGGGGAGTTCTCCAACTTCATCTAAAAAAATGGTTCCTCCATCGGCTACTTCAAAATATCCTTTTCGAGCTTCGTGTGCTCCGGTAAACGAACCTTTTTCGTGCCCAAACAGTTCAGAATCAATCGTGCCTTCGGGTATAGCTCCACAATTTACCGCAATATATTTATTATGTTTTCGTGAACTAAGTTGATGAATTATTTGAGGCATAACCTCTTTTCCAGTACCACTTTCACCGCTTATTAAAACCGATAAATCTGTTATTGCAACTTGTGTGGCAATTTCAATTGCCCTGTTCAGCGCAAGTGAAGAACCAATAATCCCAAAACGTTGTTTTATTTGTTGTGCGTCCATGTTATATTGCTTTTCCTATTAATGTTCCACCGGTACAACTATTTACTTTTACGTTAACGTAATCTCCTATTTTATAATTTTCTTTTGGAAATACCAATACCGTGTTTTGAGGGGTTCGACCTTGCAAATCGTTTATTGATTTCTTAGAAAATCCTTCAACTAATACCTGAAAAGTTTTACCTACATAACTTTTGTTTCTTTCTAACGAATGTTTGTTTTGTAAAGCAATAATTTCAGCCAACCGTCTTTTTTTAACATTTTCAGGTATGTCATCTTTTAATTTACGTTGAGCCAGTGTATTTGGTCTTTCGGAATAAGAGAACATATAGGCGTAATCAAATTTTACAAATTCCATTAATGATAATGTATCTAGATGTTCTTCTTCTGTTTCTGAACAAAAGCCAGCAATAATGTCTGCTGATAAAGAAGCAGAAGGGACTATTTTTTTGATTGTTGTAATACGTTCTTTATACCATTCAGCTGTGTAGCCTCGGTTCATTAGTTCTAAAATTCTTGAATTTCCGCTCTGAAAAGGTAAATGAATGTAATCACAAATATTATCGTATTTCGCCATTATTTTCAAAAAGTCATCGCTTATGTCTTTGGGGTGAGAAGTCGAAAATCGAACACGCAATAATGGACTTATAAGTGCTACTTGCTCCATAAGTTGGGCGAATGTAACACATGCTTTTTTTTCGTTTTCACTTAACGAATCATATTCCTTTTTTAAACCTTCTTGACCATACCATAAGTAAGAATCAACGTTTTGACCTAATAACGTTACTTCTTTATAACCCTTTTCAAATAGGTCTCTAGCTTCGGTCAATATACTTTCAGGATTTCTACTTCGTTCTCTTCCTCTGGTAAACGGAACAACACAGAAGGTACACATATTGTCGCAACCTCTGGTGATAGAAATAAAGGCTGTTACACCATTGCTCAACAATCTTACTGGGCTAATATCTGCGTAAGTTTCTTCTTTCGACAAGAGTACATTTACAGCCTTTCTTCCATCTTCAGCTTGATTTAAAAGGTTGGGCAAATCTCTGTATGCATCAGGTCCAACCACAATATCTACCAATTTTTCTTCATCAAGCAATTGAGATTTTACTCTTTCTGCCATACAACCTAAAACGCCAATTATCATTTCAGGTTTTTGCTTTTTTAATTTCTTAAACGATTTTAAACGGTTTCTTACCGTAAATTCAGCTTTTTCGCGAATAGAACAAGTATTTACAAATACAACATCGGCTTCTTCAATGTTTTTGGTAGTATTAAAACCATTGTCAGCAAGTATAGAGGCAACAATTTCACTATCAGAAAAATTCATTTGGCAGCCGTAACTTTCAATGTATAATTTTTTTCCCTCAGTTGACTTAGGTTCAATTAAAGTTGCACTACCTTGTATCGATTCGTCAATAACTTTATTTATATCTTCCATCTAAATACTATAATAAAGGTACAAAATTAGTTAAAAATAAGATTTTAATGACAAAATGACACGATTATTATGTTTTTGAATCTACAACACTTTTAAGCGAAAAAGTGATTTACCTACAAACAAACCATTTTTTATAAAAAGATGCCTTTTTCAAGAAAAACAACCGTGTGTAAAAATACTTAATCTCTACTAAGTATTTTTACGTATCAATGATTTATCTGTCTGATTAACATTATGTTATATTTTACAAAACATGAGCCATGTCATAAACACACATGACAAAAATCATGTATTGGGGGGGGGTATTTTTTTCTATTTTAGTCGCTTTGAAATCTTAAACCTATTGAAAAAAATAACATTATTTTTATTTCTCAACAATTTTGTTTGTTTAATTGCATTTGCACAACACACCATTACCGGAAAAGTAACGGACGAAAACAACCAACCTTTAGAATTTGTGGTGCTTACTGTAATGCAAAACGATAGCATCCTAAAAGAAGAAGTGGTAAAAGAACAAGGCGAATTTGCTGTATCACTTCCTGCGGGAACTTATTCGTTTAACATCATCTATTTTGGCAAAATAATTTTAACACGAGAAGTTGCCGTTACCCAATCGGTAAACTTAGGAAACTTACAAGCCACCATTGGCAGCCTTACCCTAGGTGAGTTTGTTTTAGAAGACACCAAAAACTTGATTGAACGAAAAGTAGATAGGCTTGTGTTTAATGTAGAAAATACAGTGGCAGCAAGTGGAGGAGATGCGTTGGATTTACTTAAAATTACGCCACGAGTAAAAGTAGAAAACGATAAAATTGCCATGATTGGTAAAAGCGGTATGTCGGTAATGATTGATGACCGTATCTTGCAACTTTCTGGCGAAGAATTGGTAAATTATTTAAAAAACATTCCCTCTGATAACATTAGTAGCATAGAAGTTATTACCAACCCACCGGCAAAATACAGTGCTGAAGGCAATAGTGGTTTAATTAATATTAAACTCAAAAAAGCCATCAACAACAGTTGGAGTGCCGACCTTAGAAGTTCATACCAACAAGCTACTTACGCCAGAGGTTCTGTTGGAGGTAATTTTAATTATAGAAAAGATAAACTTTCGTTTTACACGAATTTTTATTATTCTGATGGCTCAAATGCTTATCAAACCATATCAAAAGTAGATTATCAAGAGGTATTATTAAAAGAATCTATTGAGGGTAGGGGTTATTATCAACCCCTTAACGTAAAAATGGGGTTAGATTATACTTTTTCCGAAAAAATTAGTATGGGTTTTTTGGTTAATGGTACAAAATTATTTCCAAATAATTCTACTTCAACCACCACAAGCAAATTGATAAATCAGCAAACTCAAGAAATAGATTCATTGATTAAAACCAATAGCATAGACAACAGCGAAAATCAAAGAAATTCAGCAAATTATCATTTGATTTTTACCTTGGATACTAACGGTAGAAAACTATCCTTAGACATTGATTATTTTAAGATAAATAATCAATCAAATCGTTATTTTGAATCAAGTACTATTTTAAATAACGGAGAAATCTCGGTAGGTTCTTTTGCTTCAGCAAACAATACTGGCAACCAACAAATAGAAAACTATTCGGTTAATTTAGACATGGAACACCCTTTTAAATGGGCTACATTTAATTATGGTGGACGATTAACCACTACCCAAACCAATAACGAATTGTTGTTTTTTGATTTAGAAACAGGTGTGCCTATTTTCGATGGTAGCCAAAGTAACACGTTTGTTTTTACAGAAAATACTCAGGCGGCTTATTTCTCGGCACAAAAAGAATTATCAAAAAAATGGGAAGCAAAAGCTGGATTACGTGCCGAGAACACCAACACCGAAGGAAAATCTACCACACTCAACCAAACCAACAGCATACAATACAATCAAGTTTTTCCGACAGCTTATCTTTCTTATGTTCCTAACGACAGCAACAGTTTTTCGTTAAATTACGGCAGAAGAATCAATCGCCCATCATTTTCTTTGTTAAACCCATTTCGACAAATCTATAATCCTTATTCTTATTCTGAAGGTAACCCATTTCTATTGCCGTCTTTTTCGCACAATTTGGAGTTAGAATACATGTACAAAGATTTTTGGGTAAATACCCTTTATTTATCCAAACTCGAAAACGGTTTTGAACAAGTTTCTTTGGTTGATAGCTCTAGTATTGTTCAACAAGTTACACCTAAAAATTTTATTGAAAACAGTACCATTGGTTTAACTGAAAACATAACATTAAATCCTTTCAAAGGATTAAAAACAAACCTATCAGTTGATGTTTATTACAGTTATACCACATCGTCAATCCCTTTTTCACTTAATTTACTTAGTGGTTGGAATGGAATGTTTACTATTTCTAATGACATAGTCTTGAACAAAACCAAAACAGCCTTTTTTAATGTTTCTTATTTCTATATTACTAAAGGGGTAAGTAACTTGGACAGAAACAATGATTTCGACCAATTAGATGTTGCTTTAAAACTGTTGTTTTGGAAAGAAAAAGTAAAATTAACTATTGCTGGAAATGATATATTGAGTAGCAACCGACCAGAATACACCTCTATAACAAACGGTATTAAAACCTCCTTTAGAAATTATTCTGACTATAGATTTTTTAGAATCAGTATTTCCTACAGTTTTGGAGGTACACCAAAAAACAATGAGCAACGAGAAAATAAAAATAGTGAAGAATTGAATAGAACAAATTAAACAGATTAAACAACTCGGTATTTTGTAGTGTACAATACAAAAGAAAGGTTTTTAATAATAGCTTGCAAGCAAAGAGCGATAAAGGATTAACCTCTTTAAACGATGATTCATTTTTTAAATAAATTTTAAATCGAATGAGAAATTCAAAAAAATCATTTCAAGTGTTGGTTTCTAAAATGGAACCGTTAACAGAAAACCAAGAAGGTAAATTAAAAGGTGGATTTGCCAGTCTATCATCTCTAAACATTATGACAGTAGATGATAAGAATAAAGACAAATGTAATAACAATTGTACAGTTAATCACTGTGTTGCTACTGCATGTGGAAGTACATCAAGTATTTAATTTAGATACCAAGGGGAGATAAATCTCCCCTTGGTTAATTTAACAATTACAATCAAATATGAAATTTAGCCAATTTAATGTATTCTTTGAATATAATAACCAACACATAGGTTTTAACACATATAGTAATGAAATTATCACATTAGATTCTTTTCTATATGAATTAATTAAAACCAACGATAATGTAGAAGAACTAGAAAAGATTCATGTAGATTTTTATCTATTTTTAATAGAAAAAAAATTCATCGTCAATTCAGAAATAAATGAAGTTGAAAAGGTTCAGCAATTAATGCACGAAGTTGATTTAGACAATAGTTCCTATGAATTAATACTTAATCCAACCATGAATTGTAATTTTAAGTGTTGGTATTGTTACGAAGATCACATTAAATCTTCAAGAATGAATATTGAAGTACAAGATGCTATTCTTAATCATACGGAAATAATTTGTTCAATTCCAACTATAAAAGAATTTCATCTTTCTTGGTTCGGTGGTGAACCACTTTTGGAATTTTATAATATTATTGTTCCACTAACAGAAAAGTTAAAAAAAATTGTGGAAGAAGAAAAGATTCGTTTCATTAGCTCTTACACTACTAATGGATTATTAATCAATGAAGAAATGATATCTATTTTCAAAAAAAGTAACGTGAGTAATCTACAAATCACTCTTGATGGATATAAAGATAGGCACAATCAAGTAAGATATGTGACAAAAAATAAAGGTTCGTATGACAAAATACTAAGCAATATTAAATTATTGGCATCTAATAATTTAAATGTAACAGTAAGAATTAATTATTCAGATGAAACAATTCACGATCTAAAAAAGATTGCTGATGATTTTGTTAAGTTTCCAAGTAAGTGTTTGAAAAACTTAGAATTCAGTTTTAATCAAGTTTGGCAAGTCTCTAAAAACCTTGAAGAAAGCGTGAAAAGTATTCGAGAGTATTTCTCAGGAATGGGGCTAATTGTAAGGTCTGTTTATAATATTGATTCAGTAAAAAATTCATGTTATGCTGATAAAAAAAATCAAGCCACTATAAACTATAATGGAGATGTATATAAATGCACGGCACGAGATTTTAAAGAAGAAAATAAAGAAGGAGAATTAAATGAAAATGGCACTATTTCTTGGAACAATAAGTATGAAAAAAGAATGAATATTAAACTCCAAAATAAAGTTTGCTTTACGTGTAGTATTCTACCAATTTGTGGTGGAGGTTGCACTCAAGCTACTATGGAAATGCTTGAGAAAAATACTGAATATTGTTTATTTGAATATAATGAGATTAGGAAAATAAACTTTATAAAAAATAAAATTATTTCTACTTATTTACTCCAATGAAATATAAATCAATCAACCCAAAAGATTTTAAATTTATCACAATGTTTATAAGGAATTTGCTTCTGTTTTTTTTAATTTCAGCTACATTTATTACAAATGCTCAAGTTATAATTACAGGCAAAGTAAGTGACCAAACTAATCAACCTATTGAATTTGCTAATGTTGTACTTTTGCATAATAATGAAATCTTAAAAGGAACTGTCACCAATCAAGAAGGAAAATTTATTATAAAAACAGATTTTCGAGGAATTTTTAACTTACAGATAAGTTTTATAGGCTTTGATAACTATTCAAGAGTTATTGATTCTACAATTGATATTGGCACTATTATTTTAATATCGAACAATGAATTGAGCGAATTTGAGATAGTAGAACGAAGAAAAATTATTGAACGGAAATCAGATAGATTAGTTTTTAATGTTCAAAATTCATCTTTTTTAAAAGGGAGTGATGGTGTTGAAGTATTAAAAAAAACTCCAAGAGTCAACACTAGTAATGATGCCATTTCAATTTTAGGAAAAGATAATTTTAGAATTATGATTAACAATAAGTTCGTAGAACTTTCTGGCGGAGATTTAATGGGATACTTACATTCGTTATCTTCTAATGATATTATAAAAATAGAAGTAATAACCAATCCTCCGTCTAAGTATGAAGCAGAAGGAAATGTTGGTATTATTAACATTATATTAAAACAAAAGCAACCTGATTTTTTTAGTGGAAATGTAAAAACAACATATGTCCCAGCAACATACAACGCAGGTATATTATCAGGTAATCTTAATTATAAGAAAAAAAATTGGATGTTTTCTTCTTATATTAATAGAGCAAAAGGAGCTAGAGAAATTCTAGAAAATTCCACTATAAATTACCCGTCTCAAATATGGACTTATGACAATATAGGGAAAAGAACATTTGATAATATTAGTGGGCAAATAATGTTAGATTATTCTTTGTCCAAAAACACATTAATTGGAATACAATACAGTGGAGGCAACCGAATTTATTTCGAAAAATCAACAGCACACACCCTAATTAATAACAATTTTAACATAACTGATTCCATTTTAATTAATAATAATTGGTCTGACGAAACAAACTACTCTCACGCATTAAATGGCAGTATTCAAACACAATTAGACTCTCTAGGTAAGAATTTACTCATAAATATTGATTATTTTACATACAATAAAAACGATAGAGAATTATTTGAAGCATTTTCTCCTAGCATATCCCAATCAAAGGATAATAGTGGACTTAATAAAATTAAAACATATAGCGGAAAAATAGATATTGAGTTGCCTTACAAAATATTAACTATTGAAACTGGAGCAAGAATATCTGTTATTAATAATAATAGTAGTATAAAAAACTATGACATCATTCTTAACAAATATATTTTTAATGATAATTTGAGTAACGAATTTGAATATACCGAACAAAATCAAGCGGTATACTTTAACGCAAAGAAACCTTTCGGATTAAAATTCAAATCACAATTAGGTGTCCGATTAGAATCTACTCAAACCAAGGGTTTTTCAGTAACTTTAAATAAAAATACAACCAATAATTATTTAAATATATTTCCAACTGCTTATTTGGTTTATGAGCCACATAAAAATAATTCGTATGGCATTAGTTATGGGAGAAGGATTAATCGCCCTAATTTCTTTTTGTTAAACCCATTTAGATATTATAGCAATATTTTCAGCATTACAGAGGGTAACCCATTGTTAAAACCTTCTTTTATTGATAATGTTGAATTCACACACGAATATAAAAACCTTATACAAACAGCAGTCTATTATAAACATATTCAAAATGGATTTAATCAAATAACTATACTACAATCAAATAACCTTCAACAAATAATTCCTAAAAATTATTTTAATGCCAACGAAATTGGAATTTCTACTTCTATTTCATTCAATATTACAAAATTTTGGGAAATTAGTAACGACATCAATTTTTACTATTCAAAAGTGTACTCGATAACACCTGAAGTAAGGCAAAATAATGAAGGTACTAGCACCTTTATTGAAACGGATAATTCATTTATCCTAAATAAAAAGAAGACATTTTTTGCAACAATTAATTTTTGGTATCAATTTCCTGAAATAAGTGATTTAGATGAATCTAGTAGCTATTCACAATTAGATATAGGATTTAAAATTTTATTATTTAACGAAAACCTTACAATAAGCATTTCAGGAACAGATTTACTAAAAACGAATAAGCCAACATTTACATCATACAATAGTAATGGAATTAAAACTACATTTAGCAATTATGATGATAATAGAAGATTAAACCTATCGCTAACCTATTTTTTCGGGAATAATAGAATAAAGAGTAAAAGCCATGAAGAAAGTAATCAACAAGAAAAAAATCGAATAAATTAACCCAATTATATTATAAAAACCCCCATGAAAAAAACAACCCTCTACCTCATCACAATAATTTTTATGTCTTGTAGTTATAATCAAGTAGATGAAAAGGTAGTAATAGATAAAAAAATAGATTCTCTATTTCCAAAAAATATAGAACACGGTTTAATTTGTAAAGGTGATAATTTTCCTGATTTTATTCCCCAAAATGATAGTGTTGATTATTTTTTATTTTCGTTACACGAAAATATTCCACTAACAGATTTTAAGCAAAGAACAAATTTTTCAGATAAAAAATTAGATGAAATTGAGAAATTGTTAAAAAGCAAAAACTGGCTCCATGATATTGGTAACACAACTAAACCTAGCATTTTTATTGCAACACAGAAAGATGGTGAAATATTATATGAGTATGCTTTACCACTAGCCAATAGTATTGTTAATGAAATAGAAAAAGAATTACCAAGTATTAAAACAAGATTTAAAGAAACAGCCATTTCTAAAAATCAAAGTTTTGAAGAATGGTCGTTCTTAAGTTTAAGTAATGTATTATTAGATTCCTGGCAAATTGATGATGTAGAAAAAGAGTATTTAAAAAAGGAAAACAGACCCCAAAGACATGGAAAAAATTACTATTACAGTTTGATGGAAAACAAAGCTACAAATCGTGAAGTTTTTGGGATTTATGGAAATCAGTATGAAGAAAAAGGAAATATAACAATAAATATTTATGGCAACAACAGAATTGGGATAACACCTGATAATTCTACAAACAAAATATCAAAATCAGACAATGAAATTTTAAAAGAAATTGCTTTTAATTTCAAACCAAAACTAATAGCTATTTTCAATAAAGAAACAGCTTACATTAAAAACACGTACAAAATAACAGGATATAAAAATGAAATTTCTTTTGAAGAGTTTTTTATTTGGTGGTATCATTTTATCTACACGAAGGTAACCGATATAATGAATGATAAAGGATTACTTATAATACCCAAATCAGGTAATTTTGTATATGAATTAGAAGAATAAATTAAACAAATAAAATAAATTCACATGAAAAAAACAACCCTCTACCTCATTACATTAATTTTTATGTCTTGTACATATAGTCAAGAAGATAAAAAAGCAATAGTTA
>JAVHRO010000128.1:0-9333 GCA_036171675.1 Vicingus sp.
AATATAAAATCATAAATTTAAAAACAGGTATTGAAAAATGGGTGCATGGACTTGGGCATTTAAATTTTGATAAGAACCAACAGCCATTCGAAATGTTTGGTACTATTCAAGATATTACAGATCGGAAATTGATTAGCGAACAATTAGTCGCTAAAGAAAAAGCACTACTAACCGCTCAAAAAAATGCTAAAATAGGATATTGGGAACTCGATTTGACCAAAAATGTGTTGACTTGGTCTGACCAAATTTACCAAATATTTGATACAAATAAACAATCGTTTGGGCCAACCTTCAACGAATTTTTGAGTTTTGTTCATGAGGGCGATAGAGCAATGGTTAACGAAGTTTTTACCAAATTGTTAAATAACAAAACACCTTTTGGTCCTATTTTTTATCGGTTGGTAATGAACAATGGTGAAATTAAATATGTAGAGGCTAGAGGCGAAGCAATTTATAATGATAATGGTACTCCAATAAAAGCATCAGGAGTTATTCAGAATATTACCGATAGAAAAATTATTGAAAATGCGTTAATAGAAAGTGAGGATAAGTTTCGTTCAATTTTTCATTCACTTACAGCAGGTATGATTATAGTTGTTGATGAAGAAGGCAAAGTGATGGAGTGGAATGAAGGTGCTGAATTAAATTTTGGATATACTAATGAAGAAATGATTAAACAGTCCTTATCAGTTTTTATGCCTGAACGATTTAGAGTAAATCATGCGAAAGGAATGGCAATGGCCATAAAAAATAGAGGGCTGTCGAATAAAGGAAAAACCCATGAATTGTTTGGATTACGAAAAAATGGTGATGAATTTCCTATGGAATTAACACTTGGATGTTGGGAACGTAATGGGAAATTGTTTTTTAGTGCCATTATGATTGATGTTTCGTTAAGAAAAGCAAATGAAAAAAGTATCCTTCGTGCCAACTCAATTCTTGATGATGTGGGTTCTATAATTTTGTTAACCAATATGAAGGGAAACGTGGTTTATACCACATCAACACTAAAAAAAAATACTGGTTACGAACCACATGAGGTTTTAGGAGATAAATGGTGGGAAGTTACATTTGCCAATTCAAAAGATAGTGAACTTACTAAAAATGAATTGATTAGTTATTCGTTGGATAAAAAAATTATACGAACAACAAATCATCCACGATTAGTTAAATGTAAAGATGGAACATTAAAATGGTTTGAGTGGCATAATTCGAGAGGAATAGACGATTGTATAATTAGCGTTGGTTATGATATCACTGAACGTATTGTTGCTGAAGAAGAAATTAACAAGCTTTCAAGAGCAATTAACCAAAGTCCAATTACTGTAGTTATTACCGATTTAAACGGAAATATTGAATATGCCAACCCTAAATTTGAACAAACTACAGGATATTCATTACAAGAAGTAAAAGGAAAAAATCCTCGAATTTTAAAATCGGGAGAAACCAGTTTGCAAGTGTATAAAAAATTGTGGGATACGATTTCTTCTGGTGAGGTATGGAAAGGCGAATTCCATAATGTTAGAAAGGATGGAATAATGTATTGGGAAAAAGCTTCAATTGCTCCAATATTTAATCGTTTGGGTGAGATAATAAATTACGTGGCTCTTAAGGAAGATATTACGGAAAAGAAAGCGACCGAAAAACAATTGCAATTTACCTTAAATAATCTAGAAAATTTAGTTAACGCCAGAACCGAACAGCTAGAGAACACACTTCATAAACTTGAAATAAGTTTAAATAAAGAAAAGGAATTGAACGAGTTAAAATCGAAATTTGTATCTACTGCATCACACCAATTTAGAACTCCTTTAACCGTTATTCAAGCCAATATTGGATTAATAAATATGCATGTAAATTCTTTAGGCATAGAGTTAAAGGATAAACTTGCCCGAGTAACAACAAGAATTCAATCGGAAGTGGATAGAATGACCGAATTAATGAATGATGTACTCATACTTGGAAGAATCAATTCTGGAAATGTTCTACCTGAATTTCAACAAACCAATATTGTGGTAATAGCCAATGATATTTGTTCCAAACATAATGACATCCAGACCGACGGAAGAAAAATTGAATGCATGGTAAAAGGAAACCCATATCTACTTCTACTTGACCCAAAACTTGTTGGACATTCAATCTCCAATTTAATTTCAAATGCATTTAAATATTCCATTAACAAACCTTCTCCAGAACTTACAATTACTTATGAAAAAAATAAAGTAAGTATTTCAGTAAAAGATTATGGTATTGGTATACCTGCTAAAGAGTTAAAAAATTTATTTCAAACATTTTATAGGGCATCTAACGCCAATAACCTTCCAGGAACTGGGCTAGGAGTTGCTATTGCAAAGGAGTACACAGAGTTGAATGGTGGCGATATTAACGTGGTAAGTGTGTTAAACCAAGGAACTGAATTTATACTAACCTATTACAATAAATAGCATGGAACATATTTTAATTGTAGAGGACGACAAGAACATTAGAGAAACACTAAAAGATATTTTAGAATTATCGGGTTATGAGGTAACTACTGCAAAAAATGGAAAAGAAGGATATGTTCAACTACTTGAAAAAAAACCAGATTTAGTGCTTTGCGATGTTAATATGCCCGAACTGGATGGCTTTGAATTACTTGGAGCCATTAATCAGCGATTAAAAGACGAAATTATTCCTCCATTTTTATTTTTAACAGCCAAAATTGATAAACAAGATATAAGGCATGGAATGAGCTTAGGTGCAGATGATTATATACTCAAACCATTCGATTATAGTGAGTTACTTGGAATTATTAGAATGAGGTTAGACACCCGTAAAAAATTGTTGCAAAAAAACCAATCCGTAGTTCAACACGATAGTGAAGATAATTTCGAGAAATTAGCATTACCTTGTTCTGATGGATTAACTTTAATTTCATTTGATAAAATAGTAAAATGTCAAGCAGAAAGAGCCTATTGTACATTTTTTTTATTAGACGGCTCCAAAATATTGGTATCTAAACCAATGTCATCGTTCGAACCACTGTTATTAAAAAAACATTTCTTAAAAGTTCATAAATCAACCATTGTAAACAGTCGATTTGTAGAAAAATACATTAGAGGCAAAAATGGTTCGTTGATATTAACCGATGGTTCTAATGTGCCAGTTTCGCATAACAATCACGAAGAATTGTTGAAGATACTCACCCATCTTAATTGACATCAATTAAAATTGTAGCTTAGGAAACTCAAATACCCCAAAGGGAAAGTTACCTTAAAAAATACCCCAAGATACGGTTAAATTTGTACCAGAATTAATTCAAATTGTATGGGTAAGATATTGGTAATAGAAGACGAAAAAAACATTAGAGAAACTATTGTTGAAATTTTAGTGCTTAATGGTCATGATGTAGAAAGTGCCGACAATGGAAAAAATGGACTAGATAGAGCTATACAATCTAAACCAGATTTGGTGTTATGCGATGTAATGATGCCAGAATTGAATGGATGGGAAACAGTTAAAGCATTTAAGGAAATACCAGATTTATTTTGTACGCCATTTGTATTTTTAAGCGCACTTTCTACCATGCCTGATTTAAGAAAAGGAATGAATCTTGGGGCCGACGATTACATTACAAAGCCCTTCAATCTTGAAGAGTTACTTAAGGTTGTTTCGTTTCAAATGAACAAAGCTAAGATTCGAAAAAAAATGAATCAACTCGATTTATATAGAAAAAATAAAAGTTCAATTGCTGAATTTGAAGATAAAGCAAACGAAAAAGTAAAAGATCTACAAGATAGTTTAGAAAGGGCAAAAATAGTGCAAGAAGTAATTTTACCAAGTGCTGTGGAACTGAACGAGTTTTTGCCTGAATATTTTATCTACTATTCGCCTAAAGAATCTATTTCTGGCGATTTTTATTGGGCTCGAAAATTTGATGATTTATATATGATAGCAGTTGCCGATTGCACCGGTCATGGCGTTCCAGCTGCATTAATTTCAATGGTTTGCTATAATATGTTAAATACTACCGTTGAGCAATATGGATACAGAAATCCAGCTAATATTCTTGACACCGTTAATGGGTTGGTAATCGAATTTATGTCGGCTCACCATGAAAATTATGTTGGCGATGGAATGGATATAGCACTTTGTGTAATTGACGATCAACGTAAACTAATAAAATTTGCTGGAGCTAAACGCCCTATATATTTTGTCTCTAAAGAATTTAAACCACTACGAGTTAATCAACACAATCTTAGAGTTGGTGAAGATTTAAGTGGGCAAAAGTTGTTTGAAGTTAAGGGAAGCAACTCCCCCATAGGTGGATTAGGGGCTAAATTTGATATACACGAAGAAATTTTTCATTATGAAAAGGGCGATACCATCTATTTAAGTTCCGACGGATTTGCGGATCAATTTGGTGGCGATGAGGATAAAAAATATAAAACAAAAAATTTAAAAGACTTCATTCTAAGCGTTCAAAATAATGGAATGAAAAAGCAACGAAAATTGTTTACCGACGAATTTGAAATATGGAAAGGAACAACCGAACAAACTGATGATGTAACCTTATTTGGGGTAAGATTTTAGGTTGTTAGGGGGTAAAGAATAATTGTAAACCTAATACTTAATACGATGTCTAATCTAAACTTGTGTACCAAAGAAAAATTGTTAATCGTAGAAGACGATATGGCCATTAGAGAGTCGTTGCAGGATATTTTAGAAATGAAAGGCTATGACGTAATTACTGCAGTTAACGGAAAAGAAGGTCTTATGGCTGTTTTGCAAAATAATCCAACAATGGTAATCTGCGATGTAAATATGCCTTATATGAGTGGGTTTGAATTGTTAGAAAGTTTAAATGATTGCATGGATAAAGAACTAGTTCCTCCATTCCTGTTTTTAACTGCACGGGTAACCAATGAAGATATTAGAAAAGGAATGAGTTTGGGTGCTGATGATTATATGACCAAACCTTTTGATATACAAGCATTAACAGAGACTATAAAAGCAAAAATTGAAAAAAGAAAAAAAATAATGTCCCATGCGGTGGTGGAAGAACAAGGGAGAATTTCTAGCGAATTACACGACAATATTCAGCAGCTTTTAGTGGCCGCTCAAATGGGATTTAAAAGTTTGAAAAACGAATTAGGAGTGTTAGATAAAGACGTTCAAAGCACTTTTGAAAGGTCGTTAGGATTTTTAATTGAGGCAACTGCTGAGGTAAGAAATGTTTCACATCAAATTGCCAATACCCATGAAATCGATTTAAAGTTGAAAATTGAAAATATTTTTAAACAATTAAATGATACAGGAATCATTAAAACTCATTTAAGTTACCAAGTAGAACAAGATTTTAAAACTGCTCAAAAAAGTGAACTATTTAGAATAGTACAAGAAACCATTTCTAATGTGTTGAAATATGCAAATGCAAAAAATCTGTTTGTCACTATTGAATCCACTAACCAATCATTTAAAATACAAATTAAAGATGATGGGGTAGGTTTTAATCCCGAAAAGATTGCGTTGCATGGTAATGGGTTAAATAATATGAGAAAAAGAGCTGAAAAAATGGGATGGCGTTTTAATATCAATTCCAAATTAAATAAGGGCACCATTATTTTAATTAGTTCTTTAACCTAGCATTTCTCTTTAAGTTGTATTTAATAATTAATTTTATGCCCATATTTATTGATGGGTTTTTATTAAAATGAGGTAAAAAGACTTATTTTTACATTCAAATAATCTCAATTGGTTTTAAAAAAAAATAACGAAAAACAACCCGTTGAGGTAAGTCTTAAACAGGATATAGTATCGTTAATTTCACATTCAGCATCAATTCTTGATAGAGATGTAAAAAAAGCCATTGAATTTGCCGAGCAGGCTAAAGAAATTGCTCAAGAACATTTTTTTACCAAAGAACTTGCCGATAGCTTAAAACAACTTTCTCTCTGTTACGCATATTTTTCTGATTACGGCAGGGTTATGAGAACTTCATTAGAAGCCATGGATTTGTATAAAATCTGTAACGATTTTGGTGGAGAAGCAGATTGTTTAAATGCCTTAGGAGGGGTGTATAATTTCTTGCAAGATTATAACAAGCGATTGGAGTGCAATTTAAAATGTTTGGAGCTTCGTAAAAAAATAAATGATGAAACTGCTCAAATAAGCACCTATAACAATATTGGTGATACCTATACGGTAATGCAAGATTATAACAACGCATTAACGTATTTTAATATTTGTTTAACATTTAATTTATCGGATAGGCTAAAAGCCATCGTTTATTACAATATTGGTGAAGTACATTATTTTAAAAAGGATTATGCTACTGCACAAAAATTCATTCAACAAGGATTGGAATATGGCGTAAAAACTGATTATTGGCAAATAATTATTGCGGCTTATCAAATGCAAGCTAATATTTTATTATTGGATAAAAAATTTAATGAAGCCATTACGGTGTTGGAAAAGGCGTTCGAAATTTCAACAATAAAAAAATCGAAAGAAGACCAATTTCCGCTCTATGATTTATTTTCTAAAGCGTATTCAGGGCTGAAAGATTTTAAAAAAGCCTTTCAAAATCTTGAAAAACACAATCAGTTAAAAAATGAATTGATTAGTTTAAACAATGCTCAAAAACTTAAAAAAATTGAGTTTGAACATCAATTCAAAAAAATAAATACTGAAACCGACGAAATAAAGAAGAAGAATACCCAAATTGTTGCAGCCTTTAACAAAATTGAAATTCAACGTAACGAAATTGAAAGTAAAAATGTTGCCATTACCGACAGCATTCATTATGCAAAACGCATTCAATTTGCCATTTTGCCTTCCGATGAAAAGATGAGTAAATTATTACCCAATAGTTTTGTTTTTTACCAGCCTAAAGATATTGTTAGTGGAGATTTTTATTGGATAGAAAAAGTACACGACGAAATTGTCTTTTCGGTTATTGATTGCACGGGACATGGTGTTCCTGGCGCTTTTGTAAGTTTAATAGCATTTAACATGTTAAACAAAGTAGTTTTAGAAAATGAGCTAACAAAACCGTCAGAAATATTATCCAATATGGATATCTTGATGCAGAGGGTATTTGTAAATTCTTCTGAAAAAATAAGGGATGGGGTGGACATGGGAATTTGCTCTTTTAACCTTAACACAAAGGAGCTAAATTTTGCAGGTGCTTTTCACTCACTTTTTATTTGTAATAATGGAGTCGTTAATGAAATAAAGGGAAATCGTGAATCAATTGGTTTTTCTATTTACGAGAATAAAAAAGAATTCATAAATCATAAAGTTGATATAAAAAAAGGAGATACCATTTATTTGAGTACGGATGGTTTGCCCGATCAATTTGGAGGCATAAAAGGAAAAAAACTAAAATGGAAAGGTGTTAAAGCGCAATTTTTATTATGGCATCAGCAACCTATTATCCAACAAAAAAAAGCAATTAAAACGTTTTTCAAAATGTGGAAAAAAGATTTGGAACAAATAGATGACGTGTGTGTATTTGGGGTTAAAATCTAATTTGTTTTTGTTTCCAACATTTTTTCTAGAGCATTTAATCTATCTACAATCTCGGTTAAGTTTCTAAAATGAATGTAGTTTTTTCGGTATTTGCTTACTTCCATGGCAGGGCTGCCCATTACGGCAGTTCCTTCTTTAGTGATGCTTTTCGAAATTCCAGATTGAGCAGCAATTACGGTATGATCAGCAATGGTTAAATGCCCAACAATACCTACTTGACCACTAAACATACAATTTTTGCCGACAGTTGTTGATCCAGCAATTACATTGTGTGCAGCTAGGTAACAATTCTCCTTTATTTCAACATTATGAGCAATATGTACCAGATTATCTAATTTTACTCCATTTCTTAATATGGTTGAGCCGATTGTGGCTCTGTCAATAGAACAGTTTGAACCTATTTCAACATTATGTTCAATGATTACATTACCAATTTGAGGGATTTTTTTACCGCCATCTTGTAATGCAAATCTAAAACCATCGCTTCCTATAACAGTGCCAGAATGAATAATACAATCTTTACCAATTACTCCATCAGAATAGATTTTAACACCAGCAAATAACGTAGTGTTGTCGCCAATGGTAACATTCTCGCCCACATAAACTTGAGGATAAATTTTTACATTGTTTCCAATTTTAGCATTTTCTGCTATTACAGCAAATTCGCCAACATAAATATTTTCGCCAACGCTGGCAGATTCATTGATAAAAGCAAGTTTTGAGATTCCTGATTTAGCCAACTTTACCTGGTTATACATTTCAAGCAATTGAGCGAAAGCATTCTCTGCATTTTTAACTCTGATAAGAGTGGGTTTAAGCTTTTCGGTAGGGTTAAAATCCTTATTTACAATTACAATAGAAGCCTGGGTAGAATAGATATACTGCGTGTACTTGGGATTGGCCAAAAATGAAATTGAGCCGATTTTACCTTCTTCAATTTTTGAAATACTGCCTACTTCAATATGTTCGTTTCCTTCAATTGTTCCGTTAAGCGCTGCTGCAATTTGTTGAGCTGAAAATTTCATGTGGTTTCTATTTAAAAATGAAATAAAGGTAAAAGGCTATTTACTATTAGTTTTAATTTTCAATAAATGTAGTATATTTTTTTAGTTGTAGCCATGTTTTTATATACATTCAGTGGCTAAAAAGAAAAACCTATAAGAAATTTCTTATAGGTTTTTCAATAATTAATTAGTGATATTCTATTATTTAACAAAAAACTTTTGTGTAAATATTCTATCGTTGCTTTTTACACTTACAAAATAAATACCAGTGTTTAAATCTGATATATTGTAAGATTTTATAAATACGTTGTTTGTAATTTCCACTTCTTCGATAACTACTTTTTGACCTGTAATGGAATATATTGCAACAGAAACCATATTGCTATTAACAGCTGGTAATAAAATATTTAACACATCCGAAGAAGGATTTGGATATACATTAATATTGGTGGTATCAACGTTTAATAAATATGAAAATTCGTTAGTAGTATCCGATTCTTGATTGTGTATTTTTTTCCACACCTTAAAATTTTTAACGTTGAAGATAGAGAACGTCATCGTTTTTTTATTAAAAACGCTTTTTTATGTAGGAATCTTTTTTATGAGGTAGGTTTTATTTTTTACTATTTCATGGAAATAGACGCTTGTTGTTTCCGCGTTAATAAGTGTAGAGCAGGAGATGAAAAGTGATAAAATGCTAATTTCATGATTCGTAAGTTCTAAAAAATACACATCAAAATTAATACTGTTGCCGAGATTATCTAGGCTCTAGTTTAAAATAGGTATTATTTTGTATATTTGCGTATGAAATTATCAG
>JAVHRO010000129.1:0-32574 GCA_036171675.1 Vicingus sp.
ACACCTTTTTTATTAAAAATTTGTATTATCAATCAGTTGTCTATTTTAAACTTTTCTATTGATGCTACTTCGTGGTCTCGATAAATCCCGCAATACTGCGGGACACTCGAATTGACAAATTTTCTTACAAATGCACAACGGGTATTATTAGAAACAAACTATGTGTCTATGTGGTTAAAATTTTTACAAACACATAGCGAATATTTAGTTTTAAACTCCATTGAACAGTTATAAAATTTGTTATTTTTGGAAAAAATAATATCATTATGAACGAAGAATTACAATTTATATTAGACAGCACAAAAGAAGCAATGCAATTGGCTATTGAGCATTTAGATAAACAATTACAAAAAATTCGTGCAGGAAAAGCAAGCCCAATGATGCTTAGTAGCGTAATGGTCGATTATTATGGAGCAAAAACACCGCTTGCTCAAGTAGCCAATGTTAACACTTTAGACGGAAGAACTATTACCGTTCAACCATGGGAAAAAAACATGATTGGGCCCATAGAAACTGCAATTATCAACTCTAACTTAGGTTTAAACCCACAAAATAATGGTGAAAACATTATGATAAATGTACCTATGCTGACCGAAGAACGAAGACGTGATTTAAGTAAACAAGCCAAGTCTGAAGGGGAACATGCAAAAGTTGGAATACGAAATGCGCGAAAAGATGCCAACGATGAAATAAAAAAAATGCAAAAAGATGGCTTAAGTGAAGACATTGCTAAAGATGCCGAAGCTAATATTCAAAAATTAACAGATAACTACATCGTTAAAGTAGATACGTTAATAGAAGCGAAAGAAAAAGATATTATGACGGTTTAAAACTTTCCAAAAGTTATTTAAAAATCCAGTTTAATTCTGCTAAGTTATTTCGCCTAATCATTTTCCTGACGTAGTGCAACGAAGTTAACGCAACAGACAATTTATCGCCTTGTTCATTTAAACAAACACTTGAACCTAATTTATCAGCAACACTACCAGAATCTTCATAATTTTTATTCCAAATTGAACCATCATAATCATATATTCTTACTACACCTTTATTACTATTATATGTTGCTGAACCAATGGCAAGTCTATAATAACCATTATAATTTTTCGAACTCACAGTTGTTCTATTATTGGATGGTGAAGTAATAGTATCAGTATAAATAGTATCACCTAATGGAAGCCAGTTGCCACTAATATTTTCATAAATAACACATCTTCCTTTTGTATTAGACATAGCTACACAAATACCATCATTGGATAGACTTATATTTGTTGTTAAAAAAAAACTAAACAGGATTTTTTTGTTTTTTACAAAAAAAATAGTGTCTTTAGTCCATGTCGTGGCTAATAAAAGATAGAAAGGATAAACACCTCCCAAAACAATTCATTCGTTGGTTTGAAATTCCTGCGAATAATTTTGACAGAGCTGCTAAATTTTACACCAACGTATGTGGAGTACAACTCAATCAAGTAGATTTAAACGGAATAAAACATGGTATCTTCCAGTTAAGTGAAGGTCAGGTAACTGGTGCGGTGATAGATTATGGAACTGCCATATTAAAACCGGGTGTCGTTTTATTTTTTGATGGAGACCCTTCAATCAGTGATTTAGAAAAAAAAATTGTTGAATACGGCGGTCAAATTTTAGTAAGCAAAACATTAATCAAAAATAAAACAGCAGAAGGTCAGTACATCATTCCCAAAAACTTTATCGACGGAAGTAACTTAGGTTATTTTGCTTATTTCTTGGACACCGAAGGAAACAAAATGGGATTGTTTGGAAACAGCTAACCTACACTAATAAACGCTTGGAATGAATACTTCGGATAAAATAAGCAACAAAAAAGCGTTGCTTAAAAAGTTTAATTCTAATAAAAATAAATCTTTTTACCACATAGATACATAGAAAATGCTTACTTTAAAAGTGTTGTCATTATGATAAGTTACGCATTAGTTATTTCTCCGACATGTCGGAGAATACTATGTTTGCCTCACGACTTCTTCCTATAGAAATAAGCTATGTGCCTATGTGGTTTTATATTTTTTTTCTGACCGAAGAGAAATTCTAGTTAAAGTCGGCTATTTTTGTTGTATGAATTTCTCTTGTATCAACTCCCATTAATTAAAACTTATGAGTATTAAAGCTTCGTTAGGATTGGTGTTTGCAAAAGTGGTTTGCAAAAAAATAGCAAAATGGAGTTCTAATCCTGTTAAAACCCAGCAGCGTGTTTTTAACCAATTAATTGCTACGGCAAAAAACACGGCTTTTGGTAACGACCATCATTTTCAAAACATTAAAAATTACGACGATTTTAAAGCCAATGTTCCAATAAAAGATTACGAAGATTTTAAACCCTACATTGAACGCATTAAAAAAGGAGAAGAAAATGTGTTGTGGCTCGGCTTGCCTAACTATTTTTCTAAAACATCAGGGACCACTTCTGGGGCAAAATACATTCCAAACACCAAGGAATCGCTTAAATATCAGGTAGAAGCTGCCCGAAATGCTATTTTGTGCTACATCAACGAAACAAAAAAAACAGATTTCATCAACGGTAAAATGATTTTTCTGCAAGGCAGTCCAGAATTGGATTATTCACTAAAAGTTCCTGTTGGTAGGTTGTCGGGCATTGTTGCTCATCACGTTCCAAAATATTTACAAAAAAACCGATTGCCTTCCTACCCAACTAATTGTATTGAAGATTGGGAAACAAAAATTGATGCGATTGTAGATGAAACGTTGCCTGAAAAAATGACGTTGATTTCCGGCATTCCACCGTGGGTTCAAATGTATTTTGATAAATTGTTAGAAAAAACAGGTAAGAAATACATCAAAGAACTATTTCCAGACTTTTCACTATTTATTTATGGAGGGGTCAATTTTGAACCTTACCGAGCAAAATTTGAACAAACCATTGGAAAAAAAATCGACAGCATAGAAACCTATCCGGCATCTGAAGGATTTATTGCTTTTCAAGACACCCAAACTGAACCCGGCTTGTTGCTTAATATAAATGCCGGAATATTTTTTGAGTTTATTCCAGCCGACGAATATTACAATGAAAAGCCAACACGGATTTCGTTAAAAGATGTCGAATTAAACAAAAACTATGCACTCATTCTTAATACCAATGCAGGTTTGTGGGGGTATAGTATTGGCGATACCGTAAAATTTGTTTCATTAAAACCCTATCGAATTGTGGTTGCAGGCAGAATAAAACATTTTACATCTGCCTTTGGCGAGCATGTAATTGGCGAAGAAGTAGATTATGCTATTGAACAAGCATGTAAAGTGTTGAACTTAGATGTAAACGAATATCATGTAGCCCCTCAAGTAATGCCAAAGGAAGGAGGGATTGCCTATCACGAATGGTTTATCGAATTTTCAGCAGAGCCAACAAAAGTTGCAGAATTTGCAGAAGAATTAGATAAACAATTACAAGGAAAAAATTCCTATTATAAAGATTTGAGAAATGGCGAAATGTTAGACATTATTAAAATCACTCCTATAAAAATAGGTGGATTTAATGCATACATGAAAGCATCTGGCAAACTAGGTGGTCAAAACAAACTGCCTAGATTATCGAATGATAGAAACATGGCAGAAGATTTGATGAAATTTAAAATTTAAGACACAACACAAAAGGCTAGTGTACTTTTTTATAACACTATAACGCAAAGTGTGTAAACTAAAAATCAGTTCAACACCTTTCTAATATCCAGTTTATCTTTTAACAAGCCTGAAATCTCCGTAATATTTATTCGTAGTTGTTGCATGGTATCTCTATCACGAACGGTAACCGTATCATCTTCTAATGTCTGGTGATCAACCGTAATACAATAAGGCGTTCCAATAGCATCTTGTCGGCGGTAACGTTTACCAACAGAGTCTTTCTCGTCGTATTGAGTGTTGTAATCGAACTTTAATTCATTGATAATTTCTTGAGCTTTTTGTGGCAAGCCATCTTTCTTTACTAATGGAAAAACGGCTACTTTTATGGGTGCTAAAAATGCAGGTAATTTCAATACCACTCTATCCAAACCATCTTCTAATTTTTGTTCTTGGAAAGCAGCAGAAAGTATCGCTAAAAAAGTACGGTCTAAACCAACAGAAGTTTCTACGACGTAAGGAACATAACTTTCATTCAATTCATTATCAAAATACTGTAATTTTTTGCCTGAATGTTTTTCGTGTTGTTTTAAATCGAAATCCGTTCTGGAGTGAATTCCTTCCAACTCTTTAAATCCCATTGGGAAATTAAATTCAATATCGCACGCCGCATTGGCATAATGAGCCAATTTAACGTGGTCGTGAAAACGATAAAATTTAGCATCAATCCCTAACGATTGGTGCCATTTAATGCGCTCATTTTTCCAGTATTCGTACCATTTCATTTCTTCGCCAGGACGAACAAAAAATTGCATTTCCATTTGTTCAAATTCGCGCATACGGAAAATAAACTGACGAGCCACAATCTCGTTTCTGAACGCTTTACCAATTTGGGCAATACCAAACGGGATTTTCATTCGACCTGTTTTTTGCACGTTAAGGAAGTTTACAAAAATTCCTTGAGCAGTTTCTGGACGCAAATATATTTTGTTGGCAGTTTCTGAAACAGAACCAATTTCGGTGCTAAACATTAAGTTAAACTGCTTCACATCGGTCCAGTTTTTAGAACCGCTTATAGGACAAGCAATTTCTAAATCTTCTATTAATTTTTTTACTCCCGCCAAATCGTCACTATTCATACACGCTTTAAAACGTGTATGAATTTCGTCAATTTTTTCTTGATTTCTTAACACGTTTGGGTTGGTAGCTAAAAATTGTGTTTCATCAAAAGCCTCACCAAAACGGGTTTTTGCTTTTTCTACTTCTTTTTCAATTTTGGCTTCAATTTTTCCAATGTGTTCTTCAATTAACACATCTGCTCGATATCTTTTTTTGGAATCTTTATTGTCGATTAATGGGTCGTTAAACGCATCAACATGTCCAGATGCTTTCCAAATTTCGGGATGCATAAAAATTGCAGAATCAATACCTACAATGTTTTCGTGCATTTGCACCATGGATTTCCACCAATATTCTTTAATGTTTTTTTTGAGTTCGCTACCTAGTTGACCGTAGTCGTAAACCGCACTAAGTCCGTCATAAATTTCGCTTGATTGAAATACAAAACCATACTCTTTAGAATGAGCTATGATTTTTTTTAAATTGTCTTCATTTGTTATTGCCATACGGCAAAAGTAATTTATTTAGAAGAAATTTTAATGCATCATTTTAACTTTTGAAATATTTTCTTTAGGTTTAAACCCAACCAATATAGAAACACAACCTTGAGGTGTTATTTTGGTTGAAGTATCGGCTTGTTTTGGAACATTAATTACTACAGTAAGTTGCTGTGTAGAATTTACTCTAAAATCCCAAAATGGTAATTTTTCACCTGGTTTACTCACATAAAGCTCCTTTTTATTTTTATCCAAAATTTTAAAAATTACATCACCCAATACTTCTTGCCAAAGCACTAAAACTCTGTAATCATTTTCAGCATTAAATGTCATTTCAATTTCGGCCTCATCGCCAGGCATAAATTTGGTACTGGTTAATTGCCCATTATGAATAAATGGGGCTAACGCTGGAAACCCTTGTTTCTTAGTAAATGACGTGCATTGACCATATGACCAATTGGATAATCCAACAAAGACAATGAATACCGTGCTAAATAAAATTGAGTTATTGAATAATTTCATTTCTTAAGTTTTTAATATTTTGGGTAATCTCAAAAATTACTTCAGGAGTATAATTTAATGATGAACCACCATCAATTACAGCAACTTTTTTATCCTTTTTAACAGAAGTTTCGGTTGTAGTTTCTTTAATCTTATCAAAACTTGCTTTTATTACTAATAATTTAGTTTTTAACTTTGTTGTTTCGGGATGGTCGTACAAGCCCATTAAATCTACTAAACTTTCAATGGCATACTTTTGATCGGCAATTGATTTCATGATTGGCACACTTGGTTTATCTTTATTAAGTGTTGCAGAGCCCAAATAAAGTCCTTCTATCCAACCTCCAGCAATAACCAATGCTGATAAATATTCTTGTTGATTCTCTTTTAAATACGAATCAGATATCCAATATGAATCATTAATAATATTCATTAATGAGTCTCTGTTATTAAGATTTCTTTCCACCCGTTCAATAGTTGCTGCGTCAAATGCAGAAGTAATTCCTAGTTGGTCTGCCATTTTTTTAGCACAATTCATATAGAACATGCATTGTTGAGATTGGTCAAAAATATTAGCATAGCTCAAATCTGCACCATAGACGCCAAAATTTAATGCTTGCTGAACGTTGGTTGAATAGTTCCCTACGTTTTCAATAGAGTTTAACAAACCAATATTGTAACCTACACCCGTACTTTCGAAAATTAGCGCAGTTTCATATGGCGATGGAATAGTATAAAACACTTTTTTTGCCTTGTCAATACGTTGATTAGTTAGGTCGGCATTTGCTTCGTTAACAACGGCTTCGTTATTGTCTACTTGTTCTTCGCCGCATGCAAACA
Organism: Vicingus sp.; assembly: GCA_036171675.1. Lineage (GTDB taxonomy): Bacteria > Bacteroidota > Bacteroidia > Flavobacteriales_E > Vicingaceae > Vicingus. The sequence goes on from JAVHRO010000129.1 coordinate 6,567, forward strand.
AGGTTATAGTGATGATAAATAGCGATAAATATTTCATGTGTGAATGTGTTTTTTAACCTCAACAAATGTATAAAAAAATTAATGCGCTTCCAACCAATTTTTTGCTGAATTCATTTCAATTTCTAGTGGAATGCTAAATTTTACTGCATTTTCCATTTTATCTTTTACAATAGATTTGATGGTTTCTAGTTCTGGTTTATATACATCAAACACCAACTCATCATGCACCTGTAAAAGCATTTTGGATTTAATTTGTTGTTTTTCAAATGCTGTGAAAATATGAATCATGGCAATTTTTATGATGTCGGCAGCAGAACCTTGTATTGGTGCATTAATGGCATTTCGTTCGGCATGACCTCTGACTATTGCATTAGCCGAATTAATGTCTTTTAAATATCTTCGACGGTGTAATATGGTTTCTACATAGCCATATTCTTTAGCAAAATTAATATTATTATCCATGTACTGTTTTACATTTGGGTATTGGGCAAAATAGGTATCAATAATTTCTTTCGCTTCGCCTCTTGAAATGTTGAGATTTTGGGCCAAGCCAAATGCCGAAACGCCATAAATAATCCCAAAATTAACAGCTTTGGCCTTACTTCTCATTTCTCTATCTACTTCAGCTAAGGAAACTCCAAAAACTTTTGCAGCAGTAGCAGCATGGATGTCTTCATGATTAATAAATGCTTGTTGCATATTTACGTCGTTACTTAAAGCGGCAATAATTCTTAGTTCAATTTGGGAATAATCTGCAGCAAGCAGAGTAAAGTCGTCATTTCGAGCAATGAATGACTTTCTAATTTCTCGACCTAATTCTGTTCGAATTGGAATATTTTGTAAATTAGGATTGTTAGAGCTGAGCCTTCCTGTTGCAGCAACCGTTTGCATATAGCTGGTATGAATCTTTCCTGTATTCGGATTCACCAATTGAGGCAAAGCATCGACGTAGGTAGATTTTAATTTTTTTACTGTTCTATATTCTAAAATTTTTGGAACTATTTCATGTTTATCAATAAGTTTAGAAAGTTCATCTTCGTTGGTAGCATATTGCCCTGTTTTAGTTTTTTTAGGCTTTTCTATTATTTTCATGTATTCAAATAATACCTCTCCTAATTGTTTTGGCGAATCGATATTAAATTTAGTACCTGCCAAGGCTAATATCTCTTTTTCAAGATTACTTCCTTGTGTTGCTAATTCTGAGGAGAAGATTTTTAAGGCTTCAACATCAATTTTAATTCCTTCGTTTTCCATGTCGGCCAAAACAGAAATTAATGGCGCTTCAATTTGTTCGAAAACATTTTTTATTTTTTTCGTAAATTTCGATTCAAAATAATTTTTAAGTTGGAGGGTAATGTCGGCGTCTTCACTAGCATATTCAACTAACTTTTCAATCTCAACATCCCGCATACTAAACTGCCCTTTGCCTTTTTTGCCAATTAAAGTTTCTATAGAAACAGGTTTGTATCCCAAATAGGCTTCCGCGAGAAAATCCATATTATGACGCATATCGGGTTCCAACAAATAATGAGCAATCATGGTGTCGAACAATTTTCCTTTTATATGAACGCCGTATTTATGCAGCACATTCATATCGTATTTTATGTTTTGACCAATTTTTTCGATTGTTGGGTTTTCAAAAAGTGGAATAAACTCATTAATTATTTGAGTTGTTTCTTCTTGATTTTCGGGAAATGGAATGTAATATCCTTCGGTTGGTTTATATGAAAACGACATACCAACCAACTCAGCTAAAAATGGGTCTAATCCGGTAGTTTCGGTATCAAAACAAATTGATTTTTGTTTTGATAGAATGGAAATTAATTCAGCTCGCTTTTTATCGTCCTTAACTAATTTGTAATGGTGCTTGGTATTAGTAATGTCTTTTAATTCTTGAGGAATCATGGACTCTACATCGCCTTTTTCGGCAATAGATTCATCGGTACTTCCAAACAAATCCATTTGCCCACTAAACTGAGTTGGAATTGTTGAAGGTGCGATTTGAATTTCTCTTCCTAAAATTCGTTTTGCTAAATTCCGAAATTCCAATTCCGCGAAAATTTCAGTTATTTTTTCTTCGTCAGGTTGCTCTAAAATTAAATCATCAAAACTGTATTCAACAGGAACATCTAAAATAATGGTAGCCAAACGTTTTGAAAGCAAGCCCTGATCAGCAAAATTGATTACATTTTGTTGTTGTTTACCTTTTAATTCGTGGGCATGAGCAATTAAATTTTCCACACTCCCATATTGTTTTATCAGCAATTTGGCCGTTTTTTCACCAATCCCTGGAATTCCGGGAATATTATCTACAGCATCGCCCCATAAGCCTAAGATATCAATAACCTGCAATGGATTTTCGACTTCAAATTTTTCACAAACCTCTTTAACTCCTAGAATCTCTGCAGGTTTGCTATAGGCTGCAGGTTTATAAATAAAAATATTTTCTGAAACCAATTGTCCAAAATCCTTATCTGGAGTCATCATGTAGGTAGTATAGCCCCTTCGTTCGGCCTCCTTTGCCATAGTGCCAATTACATCATCCGCTTCGAAACCATCTTTATGCAATATGGGGATTTTAAACGCTTCAATAATTTGCTTCACGTAGGGCAGGGCTTTCCGAATATCTTCAGGCATTTCTTGTCGATTGGCCTTATAATTTGCAAATTCCAATGATCTATTAGTTGCAACAGGCGCATCAAATACCACCGCAATATGTGACGGTTTTTGTTTTTCTAAAATTTCAATTAAAGTGTTGGTAAAACCCAACATCGTAGAAGTGTTTAACCCTTTTGAATTGTAACGTTGATTATTTCCAAATGCAAAATAAGCTCTATAAATCAATGCAAACGCATCGAGTAAAAAAAGTTTTTTAGTGTTTTCAGACATAGGTCTTATTTTTAAGACCACTAAAATAAGGTTTTTCAATCGATATTAACTTGAATACTTTTGCAAAATTTTAATTTCTAAAATGTAATTTAAATCAAGGAATGATAGATTAAATTTTATTCTGGAATAGGAATAGTCATTACTGGTCTAAACGAATGAATGACTAAGTTCTGTGAAGTGCTTTCATGCAGCATTTTCCAAATGCTAGCATTATGATGTATGCCTAAAGCAATAAAATCAATTTCGTTTTCAATACAATAGTTTAAAATTCCAAGCTCTTCAGTAGTGTCATTATATAATACAACTTTATACTTATCAGTATCTAAAAGAATTAATTTCTCATTATTTATAAAGGTGTTGATTTTGCCCATCGAAACTCGAGTGGGTTCGAAATGTGTTGGAGTGTTTATTTTTAATAAATGAATTGTTGCTGAAAACTTTTCGGCAATATCTTTAACTACACAAAATATTTTGTTCGATTCTTGTGAAAAGTCAGAAGCAAATGCAATGTTTTTTATTTCGTTTCGTACCATTCGATGTTTTACGGTAAGTACATTAAACAATGAACGTCGAACTACTTTTTCAGTATTACTTCCTAAAATTATTTCTGCAATTGTTGATGATCCATGCGACCCCATTAAAATAAGCTCAGCTTTAACATCGTTAGCACAATCAATTATGGCATTGCAAATATGAGAATTCATCTTAATATAACTAACCACTTGTAAACCTTTGAAAATTGGATTGTTCTTAAGTGTTTCCATTTGTGTCTCAACCTTAGCATATTCATCAACCTCTGTGCTAGTAATTACCGAAACTAAATGAATATTGCTTTTTCTAACCTTAGCTATAGTTACTGCATATTCAACAGCTGCAAAAGCGTATTCAGAAAAATCTGTGGGTATTAATAAATTTTTCATTTAAGTAAAATTAGTTTGTTGTAAAGGTAATTATAGAAATTAATAATAGAACTGAGTTTATTCAATTCATTGAAAATTTTATGATAACAATTTGATAAAACTTACTTTTGTGGTTTAAATTTAAAATTTTGGAAAAACCTTTAATATTAGTAGTAAACGATGATGGCATAACTTCTCCAGGAATTAATGAGTTAGTTGCTGTAGCAAAGAATTTTGGGACAGTTGTGGTAGTTGCTCCCGACAAACCACAGAGTGGTATGGGGCATGCAGTTACATTAAATTCAGCACTCCGCATTAATCATTGGGAAAAAGAGGGTGTACATTACTATGCATGCAGCGGAACACCAGTTGATTGTGTTAAAATGGGAGTAAGCAAATTGTTGCCTCGAAAACCTGATTTAATTTTATCAGGAATTAATCATGGCTCCAACTCTTCCATCAACATCATTTATTCTGGCACTATGTCGGCAGCAATTGAGGGGGCAATGGAAGGTATTTCTTCCATTGGATTTTCACTTTGCAATCATGCAATTGAAGCTGATTTCTCCACAGCAAACATTTATGTAAAAAAAATAATTTCTGATGTTTTAGATCAAAAACACCATGGTATTTGCTTAAATGTTAACATTCCTAACGTAGATTATGACTTAATAAAAGGAATTAAAGTTTGTAAACAAGCCAATGGTAATTGGGAAGAAGAATTTGACGAACGTATGGATCCACACGGAAAGAGTTATTATTGGCTAACCGGTAAATTTGTAGTTTACGACACCGACAATAATACGGATGAATGGGCGTTAAAAAACAATTATGTTTCTGTTGTTCCTGTTCAATTTGATTTTACCAATTATAAGGATATTAATAAAATTCAACATTTAGAACATGCTTAATGCAATAAAGGAATTTAACCACATCATTTTTGGACTGATATTAGGGATTCTTGTCCCATTGGTTTCCATGTATGCCATTTTAAAATATACCACTAATATGGATTTATTTTATATCGTTAAAAATCCATTTTTTAGTGAAGTAATAAATAATTTAAAAGGTGCACTCTTTTTTAATTTAGGAGTGTTTTTCTTGTTTTTTTGGCTTAAAAAAGACGAATCGGCTAAAGGAGTCATATTTGCAACGCTGCTTTATGGAGCATTCTATATGTGGTACATGTTTTTTATGTAAATACCTTTTCTGGCTTCTCCGAAGAGCAGGAACTTAAAACAAATGGATAACTTTATGAACTAATCACTTTCAACTTTTTACTAAAGAATGAAATACTACATCATTGCAGGAGAAGCCTCAGGTGATTTACATGCATCAAACCTAATGAGGGAATTGAAAAGATGTGACACTAATGCTGAATTTAGAGCTTGGGGTGGCGATTTAATGGAAAAACAAGGAGCAACCTTAGTAAAACATTATCGAGATTTAGCTTTTATGGGTTTTGTAGAGGTGTTGCTAAATATAAAAACCATATTAAGAAATTTAACCTTTTGCAAACAAGATATTTTAAACTACCAACCTGATGTAGTCATATTTGTTGATTATCCAGGGTTTAATCTAAAAATTGCTGCTTGGGCAAAAACCAAAGAAATTAAAACTTTTTATTACATTTCTCCACAAATATGGGCATGGAAACAAAATCGAGTACATCAAATAAAACAAAATGTGGACAGGATGTTTGTGATTTTACCTTTCGAAAAAGAGTTTTACAAAAAATTTAATGTTGGGGTTGATTTTGTTGGTCACCCTTTGTTAGATGAAATTGAAAGACGAACAGTGGTTCCGTTTGATGAGTTTTGTTTACAAAATCAACTTCAACAAAAACCAATTATTGCATTACTTCCAGGAAGTAGAAAACAAGAAATTCATACCATGTTACCCATTATGCTTTCGGTAATAAAAAAATTTCCTGATTACCAATTTGTTGTTGCTGGAGCTCCATCGCAAGACAAAACGTATTATGAGCAATACTTATCAAAACAATGTTCGTTTATAGAAAATAAAACCTATCAATTGCTTGAACATTCTACTGCTGCATTGGTTACTTCAGGAACAGCTACTTTAGAAACGGCATTGTTTAAAACACCTCAAATTGTATGTTACAAAGCCAATGCAATATCGTTTCGGATTGCAAAAGCAGTGATTAAAGTAAAATATATTTCGTTGGTAAATTTAATCGCCGATAGAGAACTGGTTAAGGAATTAATACAAAACGAACTGAATACAAAGCAACTGGAAGCAGAATTAACCAAGTTGCTTGAGCCTACACCACGAGCAAAAATGTTGGAAGATTATCAGCAACTTCAGCAAAAGCTAGGAGGAGTAGGCGCTTCAAAACGAACAGCTGAGTTAATGGTCGAGTATTTAAAATAAAAAATATCCCTTGTTAATTATTTAGTTATTATTACATTTGCAGCCTTATTTTTCAAGTTAAAACCCTATTATGAAGTTATCAAAATTTAAATTTGACTTACCCGCAGAATTACTTGCAGAACATCCATCCCCTGAACGTGACGAGGCTAGATTAATGGTGCTTCATCGAAGTACTGGTGAAATAGAGCACAAGTTGTTTAAAGACCTTATCAATTATTTTGATGATGGCGATTTAATGATTATGAACGATACCAAAGTTTTCCCTGCCAGAATGTATGGCAACAAAGAAAAAACGGGAGCTCGTATCGAAGTGTTTTTATTGCGCGAATTAAACCGAGAAAATTTTTTGTGGGATGTATTAGTAGATCCTGCTCGTAAAATTAGAATTGGTAATAAACTATATTTTGGCGACGATGATTTAGTCGCTGAGGTTATTGATAATACGACATCAAGAGGACGAACCTTACGTTTTTTGTTTGATGGTACACACGAAGAATTTAAAGCCATTGTAGAAAAATTGGGTGAAACACCTATCCCTAAATACATTAAAAGAGCTGTTGAACCATCAGATGCTGAGCGTTATCAAACGGTATATGCCGAAAACGAAGGTGCAGTAGCTGCTCCTACTGCTGGTCTTCATTTTAGCAAACATTTATTAAAACGTTTAGAAATTAAAGGTATCGATTTCGCAAAACTTACTTTACACGTCGGATTAGGTACATTTAGAACCGTGGAAGTAGAAGACTTAACTAAACATAAAATGGACTCAGAAGAAGTTCATATTCCAGCACTTTGTGTTCAAAAAGTAAATGATGCAAAAGCAAGAAAATGTAAAATTTGTGCTGTTGGAACAACTTCTATGAGAGCTATAGAAACATCTGTATCCAACGACGGGTTTCTAAAAGCATACGATGGTTGGACCAATAAATTTGTTTTTCCTCCATACGATTTTAGTATTGCCAATTGTATGATTACGAACTTTCATACTCCTTTATCAACCCTATTAATGATGACATGTGCATTTGGTGGTTACGATTTAGTGATGAAAGCATATAAAGAAGCCATCAAAGAAAAATATAGATTCTATACTTATGGAGACGCCATGCTTATTTTATAAAAAAATTTAACATAATATAAAACTTAATCGAACAAACTACAATGAAATTAGAAGACTTAAAATTATACCAAGAATGCCTTGATTTTGAAGCAAAAATTTGGGATATTGTATCTACTTGGGAAGGATTTAACAAAAGTACCGTGGGGGAAGCTTTTGTTTCAGATGCTGATGCTATTTCTGCCAATATTGCAGCAGGATATGGCCGATACAATTTTAAAGATAAAAAACAATATTGCTATATTTCTAGAGGCTATCTCCTAAAAACTAGAGGTTGGGTTTTAAAGGCAAAAGAACGAGAAATGATTCAAGGTCCTCAAGCTGAAGAATTATTAGAATTTATTGAAAAAATTCATCGAATGTTAAACGCTTATATTCGTTCAATTGGTCGTGTTAAAACTGAAGGTGGTACTTATGAAAAAAGAGAATCAAACGACCACGAAGAAGAACCAAATGGCAACACGTTTACTGCCGATGCAGACGAATTTTTTAGTGAAGAAGAATTAGCAAATGCATAAATATGCAATAATAGTTGCAGGCGGGAAAGGGGAACGAATGGGAGAAAACATCCCAAAACAATTCCTCGAATTAGCTGGCAAACCTATTTTAATGCATACTATAGAAAAGTTTCAAAACACTTTTTCTGAAATAAAAATTATACTTGCTCTCCCCGAAAATCAACTCGATTTTTGGAGAGAGCTTTGTTTTAAATACAGCTTTAATAAAATTCCTTACCAAATTGTTGTAGGTGGAAAAACTAGATTTGATTCTGTAAAAAATGCACTTACCTTAATTACTGAACAGGGTATAGTTGCTGTTCATGATGGTGTTCGTCCTTTGGTGAGTTTAGCAACCATTACAAACTGCTTTGAACAAGCCAAAAAAAGTGGAACTGCTGTTCCAGTGGTTGATGTGGTAGATTCCCTACGTTTTGTATCCAAACAAGATGAAACATCAAAAGCAGTAACCCGAAATTGTTACAAAAGTGTACAAACTCCACAATGTTTTAAAGCTGAAATTATCCTTAAAGCTTACCAACAAGATTTTGACGAATCGTTTACTGATGATGCCTCGGTAGTGGAGAAACTAGGATATCAAATTGATTTAGTTGAAGGCAATACCGAAAACATTAAAATTACTTCTCCTGTTGATATTGCTTTGGCTGAAGCTATACTAAAACAATAACTTTTGATTGATTGGTTAAGCTGACTTTATCAGCGTCAAGGTTGGTAATCAAATTTAATCCAGGTTTTTTTCCTTTTTCTATAGAACCAAATTGATTTTCAATTCCTAAAAATTCAGCGCCATTAAAAGTGGCCCATTTTATTAACGTTTCTAAAGGAATGTTTGGTGAATTTTTAGTAATGGTTTTTAACTCATCTAGAACAGACAAACTCCAATTGCTGGCTAAACTGTCGGTGCCAATGGTACATTTTTCATCCAAAAACAATAAATAATTGGGCTGTTTTCCTTCAATGTACCTATTTGCATTTGGGCAAAATGCCCAGTAAATTTGATTTGAATAACGATTTGCCCACTCAATATCTTCTTTATCGGTAAAGGTATTATGTACCAATAATATATTAGTCAAATCGTTGTATTTTTCTAGGAATGACGGCAATGCGTTTCGGTTAGTTGGAGTAAACTTTCCATTTGTTTTTTCAGCAATGTTTAAAAATTCAAATAACGGTCCTTTCCCTTCTTTATAGAATTCATTTTCACTTGCTGTTTCTTGGTTATGAATGCTTACTAAACTGGTGTTTTTAACACAATGAGCATTGATAAATTGAGTCAGCTCATCCGAAACCGAGTAAGTAGCATGTGGAGTAATAGATACGTTTGTTTTGTCGAAATAGGCTTTGTATAATATTTCGGCCTGATTAAATGCTTGTTGAGCCATGGTTGGGTCGGAACCAAATACTTCAATAAAAGTATGGTAATAAATATGTTGTTTGCTTTTTAAATTAAAGGTGGTGTTTCCATTGGAAATATCGCCAACAGCTACAATTCCATTAGTAATCATTTCGTTTTCGGCAGCGATCATTGAGTTTAGTCTGAAATCGTCATCAAATTCTTCTCGTAGGGTAATGATTTCTTTGATAAAACCATGCAATTGAGTTTGTTCAGCAATTTTGCCTTTGAGGTAGGACAATTCTAGATGACAATGTGTGTTTACAAAACCAGGGCAAATAAAACCATCAAATTTTTTAACTTCTTCCCAATTTATTTTATCGATAACTGGATTTAAAATATCTAAAATCAGACCATTATCATCAACTATTACCACACCATTTTTAATTGGAGAGGTATTTCCTGTAAATAGGTAATCGGCAGAAAATTGCTGCATTAAATGGTGTCTTTATTATAAATTATAATCGTGTTAAAGAAGGTAAATAAGGTTATTCCAACTTGTGTGTCAAGCGTATCTTCGGTAAACATAGAAACAAACATAATGATAAAAAAAGCAAGGTATAAAAAGTTGTTTTTCAAGTTTAAACTTAAAAGTGGGTAAAATAGAAATACTAAAAACAACAGTCCTCCAAAAATGCCAAATGTGGTAAATGCAGTAATAAATTGGTTATGAGCACGATGTCTAAATTTTGTAATTAATGGAGAATTTTCTAGGTCGTATTGTTGGTCAAAAGCATCTTGAATATCGCCTGTACCAACACCAAACCAGGGTTGATTTTTAAAAATGGTGAATGCTGTTTTCCAATACACCCAACGCATTACAGTAGAATGTCCGTTATAATCTCGGCCTCTGCTGTAATTATCAAATTCCCAAATGGTACTTTGCATTCGTTGCTCAAATGCATTGGTGGTTAAGCTATTACAATTGGTTACACCACGCTCTATGGCGGTAATTTCCTGAGAGGTCAACGCCATTACTGATTTTTGATTTTTGTATTCACCTTTCGAGGTAATAAATCGGATTAATGTTGATGAAATAGGTTGTCCTCGCAAATCTTTTCCTCTAAAATGGATGTTGCTTATTTTGTTCCAGGCATATTCAATTTCTTCAGGAGCAATGTTTCGGTAAACAAAATAGCCATTTTCTTTATCGTCGTTTTCTAGATTGTGTTGATATATTTCGCCATAAGGAGAAAATCTTTTCTCTTCTAACGTTTTTTGTGGAAAATAAAATTTTTGAACACTTTTTTGGACGTAATATGTGCTGGAAACCATTAACAGAAGGGGAAACAATAGGAGTAAAAATCTAAAGCTTATTTTTTTCGATTTAAATCCATAAAAAACCATTAATACCATTGAAGTAATGCCAAATACCAATACTCCCGTATATAAATGAAGAATAAACAAAAACAAGAAAAGCCATATTAATGCTAACGACAAAATTATTTTTGGTTTGGTGGTAGTTGTTTTTGAAAGGTAGTAGAGCAATCCAAAAATTGCTATACAAATTTCTAAACCAAATCTAATATGAGAATTGAATCTGGAAAGTTCTCGATCGTCGAGTATGGTGATTCCTAAGCCACCCAATTTTACAAAAACACTCCAAAACGAAGAGGCAATTACTCCAGCCACGTAAACTTTAAAAATGGTTTTAAGTTGTGCTGAACTTAACTGTACGTTAAACAAAAAAAATGGGAGGAGTAGTAATGGAATTTTTCGTTTAATATCAGTTAACCCATATCCCAAATTAGAAGAATTGATTAAACCAATTAATGATAGTATAAAAAATAAAATAAGTGCTAAACCAAGTTTACTGGTAAAAAACGACCGTAACCGATGATAGAAATTTCCTTCTAAAAGCCAAGCGATAACAATTATAATCTGACCAAGTCCAATTAATGGTTTAGACAAGGATAGCCCAACAGCAATAATTGACAAGCCAATGGTGTAAATGCTTGTTGTATTGGAGTTGAGTTGTTTTAGGTTTAACATCGATGGGATGTTATTTTTTAGTTCCGGCTAAAATAGATAAATATAACTGTTGATTATTCAATGTTTTTATTGCCTCATCAACGGTTGGATCACGTTTTAATGAATTTTGAATAATTCCATTTTGATAATAATACCTGCCTACAATTTCAGTTTCTAGTATGGTAATTATTTCCTCTTTAAATTTCATTAAATCATCTTTTTTATGGGTACTCAATTTTATTTTAAGTTGCTCATATTCGGCTTTTACATCATCAAAATACTTTTCTTCTTTTGTGGTGGTTTCCAATTTCGCCAATAAATCTTCGCTATCGGTGGTGTAGGTATAATCTTTATCGGATAAATAAGTCAAAAAGTCGTCATAATCCTTATTAGAAAAAGTGTACTCGGCACAAGGTTTAATGGTTTCATTTTTTAAATGATATTCGGTAGCATAATTAAAAAATAGATTTTTAGAAATTAATGATGCTGAAATATTACTTAATTGTTGTTTTTCAACTTGTACATCAGGCGCAATTCCTTTGCCATCAAACACAGGGCGGTTGCTTATTAATGTTTTATATTCTTTTATTAATGAATCAGCAATACTGTTCACTTTTCCATCATCTTGGCGGTGCGAATAATCTAGTTTTTGGATGCATCGTCCACTTGGAGTGTAATATTTTGCCACCGTAACTTTTAGCTTAGAGCTGTAACTTAAAGGACGAACGGATTGTACTAAGCCTTTTCCAAACGATTGAGTTCCAACAATTACAGCTCTATCGTGGTCTTGCAACGAACCTGAAACAATTTCTGATGCAGAAGCAGAACCTTCATCAATCATTACAACTAAAGGAATTTTGGTATCGATAGGCTCATTTAATGCTTTGTATGATTTGTCCCAATCCTTAATTTTTCCTTTTGTAAAAACAACTTCTGATCCTTTTGGAATAAATAAATTAACGATATCAACAGCTTCATTCAACAGTCCTCCACCGTTACCACGCAAATCTAAAATAATTGACTTTGCATGCTGTTCCTTTAAACTTACCAGTGCTGTTTTTACTTCTTTGCTTGCAGTTTCAGTAAAACTTGTAAGCTTAATATATCCTATCGAATCTTTTAAAATGGCGTAGTATGGAACATCTTTTATTTTTACTTCTTCACGAACCACTGTTTTTTCTAAAATATCCTTTGTGCCAGGTCTTTCAATTTTTAATACAATGGAAGATCCAGGTTGACCCATTAGCACTTCTCTGATATCACTAGTCGATTTTCCTTTTACCGATTTACCGTCAACTTCTAAAATTTTGTCACCCGCCCTTAAATCAGCCTTAAATGCACCAAATCCTTCGTAGGGTTCTGAAATAATTACATATTCATCTTGTTTTTGAATTAATGCACCAATACCTCCATATTGACCAGTAGTCATTAACTTATAATCTTCCATATTTGCTTCTGGAATATAGTTGGTGTAAGGGTCTAACGACTCTAGCATGGCATCAATACCTGTTTTTATTAATTTACCAGGGTCGGAATCGTCAACATAGTACATATTTAACTCACGAAACAGTGTGGCGAAAATGTCAAGATTTTTAGAAATTTCAAAGTAACTATCCACGTAACCCACAGAAACCACAGATGACATCGCTAACGCAACAACAATGGCAATTTTTGCAAACCTATTTTTCATTTTTTTCTTTATTTAAGAAGCAAATCTATTGCTTTTGCCCCATTTGTCAACTTATTATTGTTTTTTAAGGAACTGGGTCATAACCGTGTCCTCCCCATGGATGGCAGGACAGAATTCTTTTCATTCCAAGCCAAAAACCTTTTATAGCTCCATGTTTTTTTAGCGCATCAATGCTGTATTGCGAACAAGTTGGAGTGTATCGGCAGTTTTGTCCCAACATAGGTGAAATACTTAGTTGATAAAACCGAATAATCAAGATAAACAACTTACTCAACACGCTTTTCAAACATTGAATTTAAACGATTTAAAATTACTTTTATTTTATCTTCAATTTCTATGTAACTTAATATTTGTTTATAACCATAAACAAACATGATGTTAAGTTGAATTTCTGACACTAAAAGCGTCTTTTTAAGTTGACGATTGTTTAACCGATAAGCTTCTTTAATTCTCCGCTTTAGAAGATTTCGATCGACCGCATGTTTGTGAAATTTTTTTGGAACACTAACTGCAACACTGATGGTTATTTTCGATTGAGCAATTTTTTGGATATACATTGCTCTTATTGGGGTTTCGTGAATCGATTTTCCCGCATTGAACAAGTCGTCAATGTCTTTGACACTTTTTAATTTTTCAATTTTAGAAAATTTATTGTTTCCATCCATAACGAGAGCAAAAGTAAGCATCTATTCGGTTTGTTTACCAGTATTAATTGGCTCATCTTCGTTCCTATCTTCAACAAACTTATCTTCTTTTTTTCCTTTAGGTTGTCAAAAAATCTTCTTTTCAGTTGCGTCAATGATGATTTGCCTCTTCACAATTAGTTGCTTGGTTTCAAGTTTTTTTGACTTGCTAAAATCTCATTTCATTCATTTTAATTGTGAAATTCGAATTGACAAATTTTCTTAAGAATGCGCAAGAGGTAACTTGAAATTAGTTTTTTTATGTCGATTTTAACAAAAAAAAGTTTAAAAGAGTCTTAATTGACCATTTTAACTTGAAGAGCATAAGCTTCAAGTTCCCTTAAAAATTCACGTTTATCAAACTTGGGTGCAAAAACATAGGCATCAATACAAATTACCCTATTTCGTTTTTCATCAACAAAGGTATAATTTACATAGGGTCCGCCCATAAAATCACCTTTAATAAACCACAAACCTCTAAGTTCTTTAGCATAAAGTCCATTAATATTTATTTCCTTTTCTTTTGGAACATATTCAACATACGATTTCATGTAGGTACTATCTAAAGTTCCGTGTATGTATTTTTTAGTCATTTCATTACGCTTATTAACTAGGCAAGAAACGTTGAATGTAGAGTCACTTAAGTATGGATAAGAATAAATAAGCAAATCCTGACTAATAGGATGTTCTCCAGCCAATTTTTCTTTTCGTAACCACACAAAGTTTTCTTTATCTGCTGCAATTCTATAATAACTATCTGGAGTTAGATTAATGTTGAACTTGGTTTTTAGCAAGGTGGTAATAGCAGAGTTTACTTGCTTATTGTATTGAGCATGTAATCGTTCTATTTCTTTTGCATTGTAATAATCGATTAGGGCTTGGCCATTTTTAATAATCGTTTGAGCAGCGATTTCGTCTGATGAAGCTGTAATGGTAACTACCAACTGAGTTGTAGACCAAACATCGCTATTTATTGAAAGTTTGTTTTTACTATTTGGGTCGATTTCAATTAATAAAATATTTCTATTGGTTTTAAAAATTTGTGCAAAATGCTGGTGGGGTAATTGAATAATATCAAATAAAGGTTCTCGTTGTGGAAGCCCTTCTTGTGCTTGAGCAAAAGTATTCATTATTGCTTCACCAGTTTTGTGTTCCCAGTAAAACGAATCAACCACAACTAATAAGTTGCCAGCTTTTCCAGAAGGTCTGGGTAAAACATGCTCATTCATTGTATCGCAAGAGTAAAATGAAAGCGAAACAATCAAAATAACCAACGAATAACAAAAATGTTTTTTATCCAACAGGTTTGATTTTAATTTTAGTTCCTTGTCTTAAACTTTTAGGAGTTAACCCTTTATTTAATTTCAAAATTTGATCAACAGAGGTGTTTTCAAATTTTGACGCTATTCGATATAAATTGTCACCAGCCTTTACGGTGTAATAAACAAATTTTCCGTCAGTAGAAGCTTTAGTTGCGGTCATTTGTGTTTCAACTTGCTCCTGCTTCTTAATCTGAGCCACATAACTTGCTTTTGGATAAAGGTAAAGCACCTGGCCAACATTTAATCGATCATTTCTTAAGTTGTTCCATTCTTTAATCTGGATAGATCGGCAATGATACTTTTGTGCAATTTTTGTTAACCCATCACCACTTTTAACTTTATAAACGATAGCTTCACTGCGCTTTGGTTCAACCGTAACATTTTGAGCTACCTCGTTTTTTAAATCAATGGTCTCGTTTTGAGTATAAATTTTATTCTCATTGGTTAAAAACATTCCTATTTTATCGGCAGGAAGACAAAGCGTATTAGGTTTCCCGTTTGCAGGTATTAAATTTTGTTTGTAGGTTGGGTTGATGTATTCCAAATATTTTATTGGAATATCTAACGCTTTCGACAATTGTGAAAAAGTTATCTGCGAGTTG
Source organism: Vicingus sp. (assembly GCA_036171675.1). Taxonomy (GTDB): domain Bacteria; phylum Bacteroidota; class Bacteroidia; order Flavobacteriales_E; family Vicingaceae; genus Vicingus. The sequence continues at coordinate 22,042 of JAVHRO010000129.1, forward strand.
ATTCCAACAGTATCTACCTTTAAACAAGGAAACTCAGGTTTTACAGGTTGAATATTGTGTTCAGCAGCATAATTCATCACGTAATTTACCGCCATAAATGCAGGAACATATCCACTTGTTTCTCTTGGAAGAAACGGCATAATTTCCCAAAAACTTGTTTTGCCACCTGACCGACGAATCGCCTTATTTACATTGCCTGGTCCACAATTATAAGCAGCTAAAGCTAAATCCCAATCATTATACATTTCAAATAAACTTTTTAAATAACGGCATGCAGCATCAGTAGCCTTATATAAATCACCTCTTTCATCATAATACGAGGTAACCTCTAATCCATACATTTTACCAGTTTCGTACATAAACTGCCACAAACCAGTAGCACCAACTTGAGATTTAGCTTTTGGATTTAAAGCCGATTCAATAATTGGAAGGTATTTTAGTTCGAGAGGAAGGTTATATTTATCTAAACTAGCTTCAAATACTGGAAAATATAATGGTGCGAGACCCAACATTTTAGCAGTAATTTTTTTTCTTCGTTTGGCATACAAATTTACATATGCCTTAGTGTATCCATTGTAAACCAATTTAAAAGGCGAATTAACGTCTAATTTTTTAAATCGTTTAGCGTACGTTAAACTGTCGAATTGAGGAACTGAATCTAAGGCGTATTTATATCGGTTCGACTTGGTGAAATTATCATGAAACCCAAGGCTTTCAAAATAACCAGAAACCATTATGCTATCAATCATAGATAGAATTGGGTCATCTGGAGTAAGTTCTGAATTAATTTTTACTTTTGAGGTATCGATAGGAAATGTAATGCTTGCAAAAAGTGTAGTTGACGCTACAAAAATGGTAATCAATAAAAGATATATTTTATTTACCATAGACAAATTATTTCAATCGGTTAACCATAAACTGTAATTTAGCAGAGAAGGTAAAACCCTAACTGCTTTTTTTAAAAACTGACAAAAAAACCTATTTTAGTTGGTCTTTTTTTTCTTGGTCGGTAGCATTTTCACCTTCTTTCATGCCTTCTTTCATGCCTTCTTTAAATTCCTTAATTCCAGAACCCATTCCTCGCATTAATTGAGGTATTTTTTTTGCGCCAAACATCAAGATTAATACAATAGCAATAAGAATAATTTCTTGTGTGCCAAGCATGCCTAATAATACAGTATTCATTTTTTTAAGTTTTACTCCTTTTATTAAGGTGGTATAAAGTGTGTAAAGATACTAAAGTTATTGTATTCTTTAACTTTTCTATTACTCAAAAGTAATTTATAGCGGGTTTCTGTAACTAATTTAGAGAGATATTAATTCTGTTGAACTATTTTTTTGATTCTATTTTTTTAAAAATAGCCAATCCCACCACAACTAAAATTGCACTTACTAAACTAAGTAACCAAGAGATTTCTCCTTCAAAAAAAGTAATTTCCGTATTGTTCATCATCTCAGGGTAAAAAAAACTTAATACCACCACACTACCATTATTTATAAAATGTCCCAATATGGATAACCACAAGGAGCCCGACCAATAAAATACATAACCAAACATTGCTCCGAGCAACATTCTTGGTAAAAACCCATAAAATTGCATGTGTAAAGCGCTAAACAAAATGGCAGTTACCCAAATGGCAATGTGGTAGTTTTTAAAGGTTTTTAAAAATATTTTTTGAAGTACTCCTCGAAATAACATTTCCTCACCAAATGCTGGTATTACAGCCACAATTAACATAATATATACGAAACTGCCAAGTCCGTGAAACGTTAAAAATAATTTAGTTAATTCCTCCGCACTTTGTTCGCTTTGTTTCATCCAGTTTTCAAGAGGAGCTAAAAACTCTGGCATGGTCATTTGACTATTAATTTCTACCAACCACGACAGCAATGGAGCAGAAACAACCATTAAAAAAATTACTAACCCCCAATTGATTGGCTTAGAAAAATGGTTTAACAATAATCCGGAAAATGGTTTTTTGGTGGTGATTGCTTCAAACACTATTGGTGGCACAATAAATAATCCTACAGCTGTTAAAAGTTGGAACAGCTTTAACCCCTCAATTACAGTAGGGTTGGTATAATCGTTAAAACTATTTAAGTCGAATCCAAAAAAAGCTACCACTAACAAACTTGCTAATAAGGAAAAAAGCACAGTAGAAAACACACAAAGCATAGCAATTAACAACAATTGCATGGCTGGTTTTTGGAATATGGATGTGGTGTTATTCATGTTATTTACCGTTAAAAAGGTTGTTTATTTCCATTTCATAGCCCACAGTTTAAACCGTGGGCTATGATGTTTGTTCATTTTTTACAAATGGGTTAAACCATTTTGTTCTAATCCATACCATTTTAAAAACTCGTCATATTCATGCTGAAAACTCTTTTTAGTATGGTGTTCTTTTTGATTTTTTATGTATCGAAATACTTTTTCTAATTGAGATTCGCTTACAGAATACGCTGCATAACCTGTTTGCCAAGCGAATTTTTCAGGGATTAATTCTTGTTCATTAATGTAATGAGAAGTACTTCCTTTTATTTGCTTAATGGTTTCTGCAATTGATTTTTGTGGATTTAATAAAAACAAACAATGAACATGGTCGGGCATTCCATTTATGATTCTCACAGGGCAACCCATATCAATAAATTGTTTTCGCATATAATCATGAATAACTCGCTCAGATTTTTCGTTGATTAAAGGCATTCGTTCTTTGGTTGCCCAAATAGCATGTATCCAAATTTTATTAAATGAATGTGGCATAAAATATATTTAGAAACCGTTAAAACGGTTCGGTATGTTATTTTCATTTCATAACCCACGGTTTAAACCGTGGGTTATGATGTATATTCATTTTTTACAAATGGTTTTAACCATTTTATCTCACTAATTAATTTGAACTATGAATCACAAATGACCACCCAACACACAGGTTTTTTTAAATTTTTTGGTATCACCATTAAGTTGAAACACCTCGAAATAAATGATATAAATACCTATTCCCGCTTTTTCGTTGTTTTCGTTAATACCATCCCAACTAAAGGTGCCTTTTGTTCCTAACAATTCATTTAATAGCAGATTTTTAATTAATCGCCCTTTTGCATCGTAAAGTACAATATTTGCTACATATCCAGCTTCGGCAAATTGGTACGAAATGTTTACCACATCATCAATTCCGTCATTATCAGGCGAAAAAGTTTCGGGACTAATGCTAATTTCGTCGGTAATTTCTACATTTTGATATTGCGAATTTTCATAACCTGGAGTTGCGTAACCGGCATCTTCTGCAGCCGAATGCCAGTTGGTATTGTCGCTAGTTAATCGGTTGTAATCAATACGTTCTAACGAAACGCCTTTAAAATCATTCAATAAAGCAAAGTGCATTTTTTCGTTGTATTTAAAATTATCAACTGCTTGGTTTAAATTGTTCATTAAATAAACATGTCCTTCGCTATTGTTGTAAGCTGGAAGTGTTGACATTTGCAACATTCTGTCTTGTTTGGCATTAATGTATTCTTGTTTGATGTTTGCAGCATCTTTGGTCAACACCAAAAATTGTTTAGGCATCAACACATAGGGCATCGATGAAATTATTTTTCTATTGGAAATACTGTCGTTATCAAAGTTGGCTAATTCCCAATTTTGGAGATTTATGTATTTAGTTGAGTTGTTGTAAATCTCCACAAAATCGCTACCACCAGTAAATGGATTAAACAATACTTCATTTATTACAATATCTCCAACATTTCCTTGTTCGGGCAACGAAAACGAAAAAGTAGAATTACCAGTATTACCAACACAATCGCTAATACCTGTAGCAGTAACTGTATAAGTTGTTTGAAAAGCCAACTTGGTACTTAAATTTAACGAATAGGTTTTTCCGTTTACAGCAACAATAGTAGTAATGTTTATTCCATTATCAAGCGTTATTGTTCCTAAAAAAGTGTTCTCATTAAAAGTAATTTGAACAGTGGAATCGTTCAGCGCAAAAGCCTCAACTATAACCGGTGAAGAATTGTCTGGATTTGAACCAAAAATGGAGTTTTGCGTTCCTGGTGTTCCTCCAAACCATTTGGTTGATGCTCTCCAGTTGTTTTCTTCACCACACGGATTATTTGGGTCAATCATTTCTAAACTCCATCCGCCATCTTGTTTTGTAGCATCTTGGTACCAAGTATCGGAATAGTTCACCTGATGAATAAATAATCCTGTATTGGTTATCAAACCAGCTCTATCACTAGCATTATTAAGTGAAGGCATAGAAGTTACACCAATTACTTTTCCATAAGGAGTGAATTGGTTGATATTATTGTTATCGCAAACAATGATGTATTCGTTAGGTAGAATTTTTCCTATTAAAATATTACTCAGCGAAGTTTCGTCAGCAATTCTTAAACCTGATAAATCAATGATTTTGTTGGTTTTGTTATACAGTTCGATGTATTCATAAACTGGTAAACCTATTGATGGGTCAGGATCAGCAAAAATTTCGTTAATTACCAAATCAAATGGTTGCGGAGCAGCTCCAATTCCAAAATTCATGTTGTTTGGACTTAATCCGTTTCCGGCACAATCGGTTGGGGTTAGTAGTTGAATGGTATAAACCGTTGCTGAATCTAAGTTTGGAGTCACATTTAATACTATTTTGTTTGGTTTTGATTGAACAACAACCGACACAACACTTATTCCGTTTGAAATAGTAACAACAGCATTTGCCAAACTTGTACTGTCCATGGTTTCGTTAAAATTTACAGTAATTTGAGAAAGGCTGTTTACTACTACACTACTAATTTGAGGGGCTGTTACATCGGGCGAAATGTCGTACACCGAATTTTGTGTTCCGGGAGTTCCACCATCCAGACTCATGGAAGAAATCCAATTTAATGCACCACCACAAGCATTTAGTGGGTTTATTAATTCCAACGTCCAACCTCCATCACTTTTTAAAGCATCTTGATACCAACTGATGTCGTAAGCAACTGCATCCAACAAATTATTGTTGTTATCCATCAAGGTTAAACTATCCCCACCATTGGTGAGTGCTGAAAAAGAAGAAATTCCAATTACATTACCATAAGAAGAAAAAAGAGCAGTATCAGTGCTGTTGCAAAGAATCACATAACTGTTTGGTGCCAAAATAAAATTTGGTAATACTTTTACGGTAGTGGTATTAATAAACTTCCAGCCTACAAGATTGTATGGATTAGCTGAAGGATTATACAATTCTACAAACTCTACACCGGGCAAACCAACTTGCGGAGTTGGGTCGGCAAAAATTTCGTTTATTACCACATCTCTGTAATTTGGAACAACTACAACAGCGTAGGTAAATGTTTTGGTAGCATTAATTATAGCATTTCCGCTTAAATCTTGCACATTATTTACAGTTAAGGTGTTTAATATGCCATTTCCAAAAGCAGTTACAAAAGTTAAATGAACGAGTGTTGAATCGGTTAAATCTCTTGCTGCAACACTTGTATTTCCAATTCCGTTATCAACAGAATAATTGGTTAAATTTTGTGAGGTTGCTAACTCAACTGTTTCACTAAAAAAAACATCGATATTATTGGCATCAATAACGGTAACTGAAACAATACTTGGAGGAGTAACATCAGCACCAATAACACCCACACTAAAATTATCGAAAAAATGATTGTTGATAGCTGACGCAGCAGTTGATTGAATAATTTTTACACCAAAAAAAGCAGAAGAATTTATGGTATTGTCAACCACACTTCCAGCGTTTAAAAATGAACCCAAAATACCATCGTCGTACATTAAAGTCCACAAATCGGTGGCATCGCGAGTAACTTTAACCCTGAAAGGGTTGTTGGTGCTACTGTTTACACTTACATCAGCCCCATCAACCAAAATAGTTTCAACTCCTGCTACCAATTTATATAATTTTATATCGTCTTGCGAACTGCCAATTCGAACAAAATAACCATTTTGCGGATTGGTTAAGGTATCTTTATCTGACATCAAATAAACATCGGCATAATTGCTCCCAGAAGTAGCAAACTTTAAATTGATATCGAATATAAATTCTACATTAGCAGCTAATGTAGAAGGTGTACTTAGGTAATAATTAGCGGCTGTTGGACTTTGAGAAATTAATTGACTAGCAGTAATATTGAATAAAGAAGTATCGCCTATCCAAATTGGATTGTTGGTATAATCGCCATCAGAAAAATTATCGGAAAATTGAGCAAATGAAACTTTGGTGGAAACTAAAACCAATAAAAGTATAACTAGAATATTTTTCATGAATTTGTTTTTATTTTTGTTTAATATTTTCGCCCTTTTCAACAAAACTTATTAAAATGTATAGCCTAAGCTCATTTTGAAGGTAAAATTATCACTTTGTTTTTCTAATTGATAAGGTCCATAACGATAAAATGCAGCCATACCAAATGTAGTAAAATTTAGTTTAATTAAATTATTAATAAGTAGTCCTGATTCATAAAAACCTTTTTCTAATGTATTAAAACCAGCCCCACCATGATGTTTTTTATTGATTAACGAGCCAAATCCTATGTTGGAGGCTAACACCAACTCAGGTTTAAATTTTTTTGTGGAAAATAATAAATTTACGAAATCGTGTTTTAAGTGAATATTAATGTATCTATCAGAAATAAACTCGTATGGAAACATGGTTTCAAAAGCCAACTCAGATGCGGCTAAGAAGGCTCCAGGAATGTAAGTACCTATTGAGTTGTTCAGTTTCTGAATGGGTACATCGCCAATGGTTATTCCAGTTTCAACATAAATCGTTGGTCGTCCAATGTTTTTAATTTCAAACGTTTTTTCAGTTTTAAAAGTGAATCGGGTATATTGATATTCGCCATACGGATTCTGTAATCCTTGTTCAAAACGCGCGTAAAATATGGGGTATTTAGTAGGTTTATTGTATTTATAATTAGAGGTTTGTATTACCTTTTGTTTGAATGCATATTTTAACTCCATACCAACCTCGTTAAACAAATAATTCTTTTCATTCAACCAAGTATAGTTATTTATTTTCTTAAGGAAATAGTAGTCGCTCGTTACATTTACCGTTTCTTGATTGGAAAATACATAAACCTTTAAATATCGCAGGGTTCTAAATTTTAAACGAGCTTCAACTTTTTCGTTGTTGTTCATTTTGCTCATATAAAAAAATCGATTACCAGCAGTGCTCATTAAAGGTATTTTGTAGGTGTAAAACTGCATCGAACCAGGTTCTACCACATCCTTTTGATATGAAAAATTAAGTTCTACATCAGCATTACGATTTACAAAAAAATTAACATCGCCACCATACTTTAAGGTATTGTCTTTTGTGCCAAAAGCTCCATAGCCTCCTAAACTAAAGATTTTTGAAATTTTATTATTGGTATGTGCTCCAGCACCAAAACGAAACCCTTCGTAATCGTTAAAACTCAACAATCTATTCAAGTCCACATCAAGAAATCCCCATTTTAATTTTCCCGTTAACAAAGCTTCGAGGGCAGTTAGCTTTTTGTCAAATTTTTCGGCTTTTCCAACACTATCCACAAATTGATAAGTTAACTTTTCTTTTTCCGACAAGGTGTCCACACGATATTTATTCCAAAAATCTTCATCTTTCATGGTAACATCTTCGGCTACCTCAGTGGTAACAATTCCAAATTCATTTTTCTTTAAATCAGGATTTATTTCAATATTTTTGATGTATGATTTTCCTATTCCGAGCATCTTAAAGTTATTGATACTGGCATTATTAAACAAAATGGTGGTGTTTAATTGAACAGGAAACCATTTGTTTTCTATTTTTTCGTACTGCTGTTGTATTTTTATTCCAAACGATTCTGATTCTTCATTGGGTTCAGCCACTACATTTTGAACAGCATATCCATCTGTATTTATATAAAGCAACCCTTTCAATCCCTGAAAATTTTTACCTTTTTTTGGTCGAAACGAAATTATATAAACGGTGTCAAGACCATTAAAGGTGGTATCTTCAATCAAGAAAAAATATTTGTTTGTACTATTCTCACTAATTGGGTTTAAATAAGTGCTTCCTCCAACATTTAACATTTCGTTGTAAAATGAAAACGATTGAATTTCAGTAGCAAGGAGCGAAAACGTATTGTTCTGTAATCCAGAAACCCTTGAGGCAAGCACCTTTTCGTAGCTCTTATCGGGCAACATGTATTTACGCTCAGTAACCGATTCCATTAAAAAAAGGTGTTGTTTTTCAAGAAAATCGATAGCACGTTGACTGCTAGAATCTAAATCAGCCATCTTTTCAGGATGATTCATGATTGAAGTATCTACAGCACCAGTTACAAAAAGTTTGTTGTACGATTCGTACTTGAAATTAAGGCTTTTTTCAGGGTTATGGAGTTTTCTGTTTTCTACCACTTTATCAATAATTCGATGTGCGGGATTTTCGCCAGGCAACAACGTAAATTCGTTTAATTGATAACTAGTAGGTTTTAACGTAACCAAAACTGATGTTTTTCCGGTCACATCAATTTCCTTGATTTCGTAACCCACGTAACTTAACTTTATCGAGATAATTGGTGTGGGAGAATTTATAGTAAACAAACCATCAATATTGGTAGTAGCACCAATTTTTTGATTAGCTAGAATGTTTACAAAGGCAAGAGCTTCTTTGGTTTTCTCATCTATTACTTTACCTTTTAGGGTGTGTTGGGAAAAGCCACATAATGACGACAAAAAAACCAAAAATATCACTAGAACATGTTTTATTGCCATATTATAAAAGTATGGAGTAAAGCTACTTAAATGATTTTTATTTTATGAGAGCATTTTTATAAAGTTCAAAAATCAATGCATATTTCATTGCTAAATCTTTGTAAGAAGAATATCTTCCAGAGTTACCGCCATGCCCAGCATATAAATTTGTTTTGAGCAATAATATGTTATTATCAGTTTTAAACTCACGAAGTTTTGCTACCATTTTTGCAGGCTCCCAATAACCCACTCTACTATCATTTAACCCAGTAAAAAAGAACATTGGAGGATAATTTTTTTTCTCAACATTATCGTAAGGTGAGTACGATTTTATGTATTTGTAGTCCTTTTTAATGTTTGGATTTCCCCACTCCTCATATTCGCCAGTTGTTAATGGAAGTTTTTCATCCAACATGGTATTCACCACATCTACAAAAGGAACATCTAAAATAACCGCTTTATATAGATCTGGTCGCATATTAGCTACTGCTCCCATTAATAAACCTCCAGCACTTTGCCCCTGAATGGTAATGTTTCCTTTTGTTACGTATTCTTTTTCAATTAAATATTCCGAACAGTCAATAAAATCGGTAAACGTATTTTTTTTGTTCATCATTTTTCCATCTTCATACCATTCTGTTCCCATATCATTTCCTCCTCTTATGTGAGCAACGGCATATATAAAACCTTTGTTAATTAATGGGAGTAGTGAAGTGTTAAATGTAATTTCTTGACCATAACCATAACTTCCATAAGAGGTTAACCACACCTTGTTTGTTTCAGGATTTTTTTTATTTAACACTAACCACTTGTTATAAAATAAGGTAATCGGAATTTTTTTTCCATCTTTAGCAGTTGCCCAAATTCGTTCAACTTTATAGGGTGAATATTTGTTTTTTGTCCATGGCCTTTGTTTTATAATTCTTTTCTCTTTGGTTTCCATATTATAATTAAAAACGGTATTTGGAGTTAGAAATGAACTAAAACTAAATTGTAGGGTATCAGTATCGAAATCTGGATTGTAACCAATTTTTACAGAATAAAAATCTTCTTTAAATTTAATGATATGATCTTGTTGTGTGGTTAAATTTATCACCCTTAATCTAGGTTGGGCATCTTCTTTTTCGTTTACAACAATGTATTTATCAAACAATTCAAAATTTTGAATCATCACTTTCTTATTATAAGGAATTACTTCTTTCCATTTATTCTCGGCATAATCAGCCGTATCAACCACCATCAATTTATAATTTAATGCTTTTTTATTTGATAATATATAAAATTTAGTACCAACATGTTTTACTGAATATTTATGATTCTCTTCTTTAGGGTAAAACACATTTAATGCTAAATTTTTATCACTTAATTTTATAAAATATTGTTCTGAAGTGTTTGAACTAGAAGAATAGATAAAAACATATTCTTTAGATTTAGATTTAGAAATTTCCAAACCAAAACGCTCGTCTTGTTCAAAAAGAATCAATTCGTCAGCACTTTGGTTGTTGTATAATATATGTTTCATTACTTTATAGGCTCTATTGGTTTTTTTCTCCAATAAAACATAAATTAAAACACTATCGTTTAACCAAATAATATTAATTGGATTAATTAAACTATCATTAATAAATGTATTGGTTTTTATGTGTTTGAATTTTGCAGTATAATTATCATTTCCTGTGGTATTTTCTAAATAACACATGATGTTGTTGTTTGGGCTAACCGTTATATTTCCAGCATTATAGTAGCGTTTATCTTTAGCTAATTCTTCAACATCAAGTAGTATTTCTTCTTTTTCTGTTGTACTATTTTTT
>JAVHRO010000130.1:0-9105 GCA_036171675.1 Vicingus sp.
TTTTATTTATAAAGCGTTATTACTTTTAATTATCGCTAGGCAAGAACGAATATCGTTTTGCATAATCTAACATTTGCTCGGTAAAATCTTTTGGGTATTCAACCTTAATGTCGGTAATGTTGCCTTTGGCATCCATTATAGGTACCAATTTTGGGTTAATAAACCCACTGTAAGGGGCCAGTTTTAATTTTTCGACACGAGCCAATACTTCTTTGTGCAAAGCTTGGTCTACTTGAACGCCATAGTTTTCTACTAAATCCTTACCAGCTTTATAGTCACCTTCCGATTTAATTTTTTGGATCATCATTAAAAGTTCACCAAACAGTTTTCTTAATTTGTTGTAATCGTTAATAACAAAATAAGTTTTACCATCTTTAACCACTTTTTCAATCACCTTATCTTTACTGCCTTTTTCGAAAGCCCATGATGCAACCAATTGACGGTTTCTCATGTGTGCTTCTTCAATAACAGCACCTGGCTCTAATCGCATTAATTGAGTCATCATGCCGTTTCTAATGTAGCCATCGTAAGCACATTTTCCAACTTCAATAGAGGATACCAATCCCATTTCGATTAATTTAGTATCCATTAAATAATACAATCCAACTAAATCAGCTCTAGCTTCTTCTAAAGTAGAAGCGTAATTTTTAAGTGTTTCACTTGGTACGCCAACACCTGGGTTCATTTGACCTGATGCATGACCAATTACTTCGTGTAATGCAGTATGCATTTTGTCGCCAATTTCACCATGAGTATTTTCCAGTTCAATTTCATGGTCGGAATAGCAAAATTCTTTTAACATGCCCGATCCGCTAGCTTTTCCGTAAGCATTAATAATACTTCCTAAGCTAACCGATTTTGAACCATGAGCCGCTCTAATCCAGTTTGCATTTGGTAAGTTAACACCAATTGGTGTTGATGGTGAAGCGTCGCCCGATTCGCCTGCAACTTCTACAACTTTGTAACTTACCCCTTTTACTTCTTTCTTTTTATGTTCTGGTAAAATAGTTGAATTATCTTCAAACCATTGGGCATTTTTTGCAACAACTGCCATTCTTTTTGATGCTTCGAAATCGTTCATTTGAATAATGGTTTCATACGAACCTTTTATTCCTAATGGATCGTTGTACACTTCTATAAACGAATTGATATAGTCAATATCGCCTTCGGTAGCACTTGCCCATGCGATGTTATAGGCATCCCAAGTTTTTAAATCTCCAGTTTTATAATAATCAATTAACAATTTTAATGCATCGCCTTGAGCTTTGTTTTCGGCAACGCCTACTGCTAAATCTAACCATTTAATAACTTGGTCTATAGCTTGTCCGTACATTCCTCCCGATTTCCATACTTTTTCTTCCAATCCATTAGCTCCTCTCACCAATTTTGAATTTAAGCCATACGATACAGGTTCTTTATCATTTTTTTTTGCTTTAGCTGAATAAAAATCATGAGCTTCTTTTTCGGTAATATCTGGGTCGTAGAAATTGGTAGCCGATGCTAACAATAAATCTTTACTTGGGTCAAGACTCACTTTTTTATTGTCCATTTCTGGATTAAAAATTACCTCAACAATTTCTGGAGCTAATTGTGTTTTGGTTTCAGTCATTAATTTGGTAAAATAATCTTTAGAAAATTCTGGTTTAAATTTATCGTTAGAATAGTGATGATGAATACCATTAGCAAACCAAACTCTTTTGGTATAAACCATAAAGTTTTTCCAATCGTTCGATTCTTTATTTCCACTATAATTTGTTACAATGTTTTCTAAAGCACGTCTAATTTTAAGGTTTGAACGGTAGTTTTGGTCCCAAATAATATCTCTACCAGAATAACCTGCTTCTGTTAAATAATAAACTAATTTTTTTTGTTGTAGACTTAATTTTTCCCATCCTTCAATTCTATAACGAAGAATTTTAATGTCAGCAAATTGCTCAGGATTCCAAACAAAATTTGAATCGTTTTCTTCGACAACAGCCTCGTTGGCTTTGTCGGCTTTTGTATCGTTTTCACGACATGAAAACAATAAGGTGCTTGCAATAGATAACATCATAAAATATGTTGTGTGTTTCATGGTATTAATTTATAAGTTGAATTTTTTAAATAAGTTGCACAAAATAAATTAATAAATGTGGTATTAGCAATGATAAATACACTAATGGTTAAATATTTAGTTAATTGGAAAAACATAGTAACGGATTAATCGTGTTAAGTTACACATTACGCTTATAAATATTTTACGACAACTGGGTTAAAACTTAACTTCCCACTTAATTTCGTTATCCCAGTTTTCTCGGATGGTAATTTTTTCATTATAAATAACCACTCTTTCTGGCTGGGTGTTGGTTTGGTAATTACCCGTATCCCACTTTTTATTGGAATTGTTGTCGATAATTAGTTTTATTTGATAATCACCTGGTTTTAAATAATTTATATTAAAAGTGTAATTGTTTTTCTTATAAAATTTTTTTACTACTTCGTTGTTTTGCATGAGCTGAACAATATAGTTTTCGCCAAAATTTGGAACAACAGTCAATGTTAAGTTGCCATAATTTTCGAGTTTTTTGGTTTTAAACGTGTTCGTTAAAGTGTCGTTTTTTAGCTTATAAATTGAAGATAATGCCTCTTTTTTAATTTTTAATTGATAAGAAGTATTTTCTTTAAACAGATAAATCAACTTAATTTTTTGGGACGATAAACTATCTTTTTTTACTTCAAAATAAACTGGCACACTATCTTCGAGCAGCTCCATATTTTCTTTATGTATTTCTTCCAACGGCTGATTTGCAGTAATCTCAATTGCTTTGTTGAGATCGAACAATGAAGCCAAGTTGTGTTTAATAATTAACAGCGAGTCTTTATTATCTTTTTTGGTAATCATCGCCACGTTTGAGGTGTCAATAGTAATTCCGTTGTCTTTTATAATAAATGTTTGTTCCGATTCGGTTATGTTGTTTTTTAACCAAAATGTGTGTTGAGTTTTTGTTAGGTTGGTTTCGGTAGCCGATAGTTCTATAAGTTCGTTTTTTTTGGTAAAAAGTTCTAAATGTTCAGATGGTAAATTGGTTTCCACCGATAACTCGCCGTAATGTTTGTTTTCTATTTTTTTAACAAACTGAGTTGTTCCTACTTTAGCAAACAAATAAAGCAAGGAGTCTGAAGTTGAAGTAGAATCTAGTAGAATGGGGTGACTTAAAAATGCCAATTGTTCGTTAGGTAAATCGTACAAGTAATTTCCGTTTACATCTTCTAAAGCGAACACTTTATAATTTCCTGGAGCAATATTGGTTAGTGTAAAATTTCCTTCCTTTTTAGTTTTGGATAAATATGCTGGTTTTAAAGTTAACGGAACACTATCGTCGAGTTGACGATAAAGCATTACAAAAACATTTTCTACGGGAGTTAGATTAAATGAATTAATAACTCTTCCGGAATAAGATAACGTATCGATAATATTTCCTGTAGAAAAAACATATTTGTAATTAGGATAACTGTTTGCCTCGGTAATATCAACAATGGCATCACCAAAATTAATGCTATATGTGGTTTTTTCAGCTAACTTTCCTGCAAGTTTAATATGTAGTTTCTTACCTTTTACCGTAGCAATAGGTGGTTCATCCATTAATGGGGATACAATTAATTGATTTTGAATATTATTTAATCGCACAAACTCATCAAATTCAACAATCACTTCAGTGGCGTTAAAATTTAAGGTTGCATTTTCTGGTTGTGACCTGATAATTTTTGGCGGTGTAACATCTTTGGGGCCACCAGTTAAGGTTGCCCGCTGGGCACAAGAAACCAACTCCATTGCCACAACAAGGATAAACAGCCAACTGTATTTTTTTGCTAGGGTTAACAAAATGGTTGAATTAATTGAGCAATTTGTTCGAGGTATTTTTGGTCGGTCTGATTAAAACTATTGATTTGTTCGCTATCAACATCTAACACCATAACAACTTCGTGAATTGTATTAAAAACTGGAGCCACAATTTCAGATTTTGATGCCGAACTACAGGCTATGTGACCAGGAAATTCATCAACATTTGGAACAACAATGGTTTCTTTTTTTTGCCATGCAACACCACAAACTCCTTTGCCTTTTTTAATTCTGGTACACGCAACAGGACCTTGAAATGGACCTAAAACCAGTTCATCGTTTTTTACCAAATAAAAACCGACCCACCAAAAATTAAATGTGCTTTTTAGCACTGCACAAATATTGGCGAGATTAGCCACCACATCATTTTCGCCAGCAATTAAGGCTTTAAGTTGAGGGTAAATAGCAATGTATTTTTGCTCTTTCGAAAGGTTGCTATCAATACTAATTTCTTCTGCCATGTTGCAAATATACAAAGATGCTATGTTTATTGTTGAATTTGTGTTGCGGTAAGAAACCTTTTGAATTCAACTTTATTTTACTTTAACAAACTTTTATTTTTTACAATAATATCTTTAGTCATTCCTTTTAGCACGTTTCCTGCTTGTATAATTAAATCAGGTGTTGGAGGAAAAGCCACTGGAGCACTTTGAAGTTCTTTTTGAGTTTCAGGTTTTAAAGCATTTAAATCGCCATTGGCAACCGCATAAAAGTTTTCAAATAAGGCATCGGAGGTAATGGGGTCTGCCTTTATTTGTTTATTGGTTATGTTGTCGAAATAATAAATAAACCCACTAATACGAGCTGTTTTTCGTTGATTAACACGTTTTATTGCACAATTTATGGTTTTGTATTTTGGTATTTTAATGTCGTTTCCAAGGGTGTCTTTTTTTACATTTCCATGAGCATCTAACACATAAGTAAACCCATCTTGAACTTCTTTACTTTCTTGAGCAATACTTTCTTTCACTTCTTCAGGCGAAACCAGTATTTCTTTCATGGTTAAAATAATTGAATAATGGTATATCTTGTTGGAATCGACATCATTGTCGTAATTAATCCAATCGGCATTTAAATCATTAACTTGTATAGCTTGCAATTCTTCCATCAACGATTTTGGCACTACCACTTGCGATTTGTCTTCTATAGTAAAAAACACATTGGTAGTTCCATTAAATTTTGCTTCAGCAATTTTATCATCAACATCTCTAAAATTGGGCATATAACCTTTTGCTTCAACAAAACGACCAAAAGCATCTCGGGCAGCTAGTTTGTCGTTTTTTCCTAACAATTCCATTCCTTTTGCATACGCATATTCAGTAGCTTTGGTTTTCGAATTTTCCATTTCAGGAATAAAATCACGTTCTTCATAATTAATGCCAACAGGTGGCAATGTTTTCGCCAAATCTTGTCGTTTGTTCATTCGCGAGTATATGGTATAAATTTGTGACCAATTGGCTGGATCGCCCGAATTTTTTAGCCGTTCCACATCGGTATTGTCTCTTAAATAAGCCATTTTATAGGCATTGTTAAACACATCTACCTCTTCAAATTTACCTGGATCTTTTTTAATTTTTTTTGCTGATGTTTCCATAGCAGCATCGTAATTTCCTTTTTCCAATTGTTTTGATGAAGATTTGCATGCAAAAATTATGGAAGTAATACTTATAAAAATAAGTAGACGTTTCATGGCTATAATTTTAATTTATCGAGATACTATTCAATCACTATACCAAAAGTAAATAAATAAACGAAGAAAGAAAAAAGTTTAAAAAATTAGTCTCTTCTATGATCCTTCCAAAATCGAAATGAGTATGGTTAACACCAAATGATTTCGTTGTAGAATAATTGAATTTACACCAAAGCCAAACTGTAAATACTGTTCGGTTTAACATAACAACTGCATAGTAACCACTACCAAGACAGGACAACTACAAACCCAACCTGTTAATGTAACTCAACTTGTTGCTCAAATAAACTTATTACTTCAACGTATTGCTCAATTAGAAAACTTGTTAGCATAAAAATAATATACCATCCATGATTAAAAATCCAACAACTCTTTAACGGGAATATTTAATGCTACACTTAACTCAGGTTATAAATAAAAAATGGTTGGATTTGATTTTCCATTTTCTACACGCTCAATACTTTGATGGTCTTTACCACATGCAAAAGCTAAATCTCGAAGAGTTGTTTTTTCCTTTCTTAACTCTTTTAAACGATTACCGATATGATTTAAAACATCTTTCTTTTGCACGGAACAAACCAACAGATATGTTGATTATTCATTTTCATTTATACATTTGATAATCAATGCCAAAAAAATCTAAATTAGTACTATGAAAAATTTGGCGATTATATTACTCTTTATGTTTGTTACAAACTACGTACAAGCCCAACACCCCGAAGCCAAACGTGCCAATATTTGGTATTTTGGCAATGGTGCAGGGTTAGATTTTAGTAGTGGTACGGCTGTTGCAATTACCAACGGACAATTAGACTCTTGGGAAAGCTGTGCCAGTATTTCCGACATAAACGGTAATTTGTTGTTTTATACCGATGGCGATACCATTTGGGACAAAAACCACCAAGTAATGCCAAATGGAACAGGTTTGTTTGGTAGTTGCGTACCACCAGGACCAAACAACAGTGCTACACAAGGCGTAATTATTATACCACAACCCAACTCTGCTACTATTTTTTATGTGTTTACCGTTGACTGTGCCGAAAACCTCGGTGCAAGAGGAATGAATTACTCTATGGTTGATTTAAACCTAAACGGTGGCTTTGGCGATGTTACCATAAAAAACCAGTTTTTGTTTGCCCCAAGTACCGAAGGCATGGCAGCTACCATGAACTGCACACGGGATAGTATTTGGGTGGTAGGGCATGACGATAATGATAAATTTTATTCTTACCTAATTACTGAAAATGGATTAATAACTATACCAGTTGTTTCAATTACATTTCCAGTTTTTAATACATTCGGACCAATGAAATTTTCTCCAAATGGTAAACGAATAGCTTATCAAGGCTATATTTATGATTTTGATTTTACCTTTGGAATAATTAACAACCCTATATTTATAAATTATGATGGTTATGGATTAACTTTTTCGCCAGATAGTAAAAAACTATATTTTTCAATATCAGGAGCATTTATTGGTCAATATGATATCTCTTTACCTGATTCTATTGATATATTTAATTCATTTCAAACTATTTATTCGGGGATAAGTAATGATGGTATTTATGGTATGCAATTATCAAAAGATAATAAAATTTATATTGCCAATATTGATACCACAAAAATTTCTAAAATAGATTTTCCGAACAATAGCGGTGCTTCTGTAAATTTTAGTTTAAACACAGTAGATTTAAACGGAAGAAAATCTCAATTTACACTTCCTTCTTTTATCGAAAACTATTTTGATGATAGTTATAGTGAAGCCAATTGTTATCCAATTATAGACACAAGCAACCAAGATATACCAATAAACGACTCACTTATCATTCCCAACATCTTTACTCCCAACAACGATGGAATAAATGATTTGTTTACCATTAGCTTAAGTGGATATGAAGAAATAAATTGGAGAATATATAACCGATGGGGAAGTGAAGTGAAAATGGGAGAATTGAAAATTGAAAATGAAGGAACTATAGAATTATGGGATGGTCGAACCAATTCAGGAACTCAAGTAAGAGATGGTACATATTACTACATTAGTAACCTAACAAAAAAAGGGGGCAACCATGAAACAAAAAAAGGATTTGTTCAAATTCTCAATTAACTTACAAATCATTTAAACCAAAAATTATGAAAACACAAATTAAAAAAATAATTATTGGAGGTTTGATAAGTTTACCGATGATAAGTAATGCTCAGTTTCTATTAAACCCGCCGTTCTTTAACTACATAAGAACATCTAATCCTGCAACGATGCAAAAAGTCGGCATTGGCAACTTTCCCACCAATGCCAGTGTACAAGCCAAACTGCACATCAACCAATTTTTATTAGCCAACAATCCTGCAACAAACGGGCTATTATTTAGAACCGATGGCGACAACACCGTAGCCAACCAATGGCAACTGTTTACAGGAGCAACCTCAGGCAGTGTTACTGAAAAGTTTCGATTATTTGTTCCTGCCAACAGTAACGATGTTAACCTACAAGCCAGCCAAAACGGAGCAAGAATGATTTTTGGTATAAACGGACCGGGTTTGCTTGGAGGTTCAACCCCAATAACCCGGATGGTAATAACCGATGGAGCATTTTTAGGCAATACCGGGTTAATTGGTATGGGCAATGGATTTTTAAACCCACAATCGCAATTGCATTTAAACGATGGAGTATTTTCTACTTACTTACAAATAACCAATTTTGCCACCAATGCCAGTGCCTTAAATCCTACTGTTACCGATGGTTTTAAACTCGGTATTGCAGCCGATGGTACTGCCGAAATACGCCAACAAGAAAATTTACCCATAAACTTTTTTACCAAAAATATTCAACGTGTAACAATACTCAACAACAATGGTTATACTGGCATAGGCACTAATTTTACCGTCCCACGATCACTTTTACACATAAATACACCACAAGATGAAGATGTTTGGGTACAAGTTACTAATAGTGAAACTCAATCTACAGATTTCGATGGTCTTCGTTTAGGCCTTCATAGAGAAGGTGTGTCCGGTACGCTTTCATCAGGTTATTTACGTTGGCAAGAAATGACACCTTTTATTATACAAACTCTTGGCTCAACCTTAAATTCAAATGATATAAATAACGGAGAACGCATCAGAGTGTCAGCTATTGGAGCAGGGGGTTACCCTGATCCATTTAATGTACAAGGAAATGAAACTAGAATTTCAATAAGCCATAACTCTTTTGGAAATGCGCCTGTTACCATTATCAGAAGTTTGTTGCACCTAGGTTACAATACAGGGCAAATGGCAGGAAACACTAACCTAAATGATGGATGGCGAAGTTGGATGGATGTAGGAACATTTACATGTGATGGTCGCGAACATATGTATGTTGGGTTTAAACAAGAAATAGATGGTAATGTAGGAGGAGTTTTACCTGCAGAATCACATTATGAAGCAATAATTAATTGGGGTGATAATGAAGCAATTCCTACTGGAGGTGATCGATTTACAAATTTACGATTTATTTATACCACACCATTAACAACCACTAGTAATCAGCCTCATA
>JAVHRO010000131.1:0-8924 GCA_036171675.1 Vicingus sp.
TTTTTTATAATCATCTTTTCTCTTTCTTGTTCCTGTATACCCTTAAAAAATCCTAATTTTTGTCTGTTATAGTAATTGATTTAGCTACTCAACAATACAAACAATACTTCGCATCTTTTTTATGCTCAAAAGGAAGCTCTGGATTTTTTATATCTTCTAAAATTTTAATCATCAGTTGCTCAAATTCCTCCAAAATAACTGGAGTAATGTTTTGGTCTTTTGCAATTTTTAATGGCAAAACAACATCCTTTTGTTTTCGTAATGCAATTATTCCTGAGGTTACATTTAGATTATCAACGTGGTTTTGCTTGGCGTACAAATAGGCATAGAACAATACCTGAAATGCTTTACTCTTATTTTTTTCTACGATATCATTAATACAAGAAATCGTTAATTCTGAAGATTCCACCCTACCTGTTTTGTAATCCAAAATTCGAATTACATTTCCATTGGCATCTACCCTATCCACTTTTCCTTTGAGTTTAGCAGTTATGGTTGATGTTGATAGCTGGTGAGATAATTTTTCTTCTAATTGTTTTATCAATAAAGTAGGTTTTCCAGTAGTTAAAAATTGGATTTCATTGGTTAAAAATGAAGTGATATAATTGTTGGCCATAGTAAAAGAAATGAAATTCTTACCAGTTTTTAATTCCTTTTTTCTAAATCCCTGTTCAATAAATTCAGTTTCCACCAACTCTGGTACTAATTGAAACATATTTTTAATATCACACTCAGCCAATTCTAACTTACTGTTCATTAATGGGGCATACAATTTCTCTAGAACATTATGAACAACTGTTCCGAAGGTATTGCTTTCAATATTTTCTTCCACCTCGTCAACCTCTCTAATTTTTAGTATGTATTTGTAATAAAAATCTAACGGGCAACTCATGTAAGCACTTATAGCAGTGGGAGAAACTCCCTCATCAAAAAACGCTTCTATTTTTTTAAGTACCAAAGCAGATTTTTCAATTCTAGTAATTTCTTCAATACCTGCTGGAGTAGGGTAAGTAATAATTTTATGATGAATGGTAATGTTGTTCATTCCTTCTAATTCGTTTTCAATTTGAGTTACAAATCGACTTTTTTCACCACTACCAAATTCGTTGGTTTCGGTATTATAAACGATATACATGTTTTCCGCATTTTGCACCAAACGGTAAAAATGATAGGCATAAACCGCATCTTTTTCAATATGAGTGGGAAGATTAAATGCTTTTTTTATGTCGAACGGAACAAATGAATTAAAGGTTTTCCCTGCTGGCAAAACACCTTCGTTGGTAGAGAGCAAAATCACATTTTTAAAGTCAATGTTTCGGGTTTCCAACATCCCCATCACCTGCAGGCCTTGTAAAGGTTCTCCGTATAAATCAACCGCTATTGTAGACAATAATTGTCTATAAATAATAACCAGCGTTTTAATACTATCAATAACCTGATGTTCGGTATTTAATAGATTTATTTGATTAAATAATTTAGAAAAGTGAAATAGGTATTCAAGTTCAAGCGTTGTATTACTCGTTTGGTTTGGATTAGAAGAAAGGTAATTTTTCCCTAATTCTATGCTTAATAAACACTGCTCAACGGTTTGTTGAAACGAATAATTTGTGTCAAATTTAAACGGAAAATGGGCATTAATATCATCAAGTTTTTCTTTATTGATAAATACCCAATTGTGCTTTATTATATTATTAATAACATATTTACAAGCCTCTTTACCAAAAATAATTTGACTAAATGGTAACTGCAAAAGTTTAAGAAAATCTTTATAGTGATACGATAAGTTTACCCCTTTACCAAAACGATTGGCATTAAGTAACATGTTAAGATAAATTTCAAAAAAATTACTCAATGGTGAATTTTTGATAGGATAACCCATGGTAACATTGATGTTACTTACTTCTGGTGGCAGTGATTCTAATACTGGTATAAGTAAATTTTCGTCAGCCAACACAACAGCAGTGTCTTTGTAATGATTCTCGCCATTAATAGAATTAAATAGGGTTGATAAATAATTCGCTTGACCAATATTTTGAGGAATTCCTATAATATGAATTTGCTTTTTTTCGGTGGCAAATTTATTACTTATCCAATTAAAAGGAGTAAACAATTGCTTTTGTTTAAATGCCCTTAAAAATAAGCCACTTTCTTGTGCTACATCATTTAAATAATATTCGTCAGCATCCCATAAAACGTCCGCTTTGTGATGTTGTTTTAATATCGTAATTATGGTTTCTTCGGCGAGCGTAAGAGCATTGAAACCAATAAAAATTACTTTATGCCATTTAATATTATCTTCGATATACGATGTTGGATTAGATTTTAACTTTTCTGCAACCACTCTAAATGCTTTTCCTTGATAGGATTTGTTTTGACTGGTTAAATGTTGTTGAAAACCTTCGTAAAGCTTTCCCATTTGTTTCCAAAAAGCCAAATAATTTAATTGAATGGTAGAAAGTTCGTGTTCGCCTAAATTCCATACTTCAATGGCTCTGACATCATTGATGGTTTTAAAAAATGTATCGACTGGAATTAAATATCGGTCAATTTCGTTAAAATCGTGGAGCAAAATTTGACCCCATTTACTAAATTCTTCGAACGACTCTGGATTAGAAATTAACTTTTGATAGACCTCGTACAATTCAAACAATTGTGTTAAATTATCAATAATCTCAGTGTTCGATAATTTTTCAATTAAATCTTCTGCTCCTAAAATAGGTGGCAACCATATTGGTTTTTTAATAAGTTTACTGAGTTCTTGTTTTAAAAATAAACCAGCTCTTTTGTTGGGCAATACAATACAACAATCGCTAAAATTATCACCATAGGTGCTTACTAAATGTTGGGCTGTTTTTGCTAAAAATGTTGACAAAATTGAGTTGAGAAGTTTATATGGTTAAATGTTGAGAAGATATTCTTTGTGAATTTTTTGGAGAAGTAATTTAAGCCCCTCCTTTAGTGGAGTTGGGAAGGTTCACCACCAGCTTAAATCCAACTCCGTGAATGTTTAAAATTTGAATTCGTTTATCTTCATCTAAATATTTTCTGATTTTAGAAATAAACACGTCCATACTTCTTCCACTAAAATAATCGTCATTTCCCCAAATATTTTTAAGTATCAGTTCTCGAGGAGCAATATCATTCATGTTTTCGCACAAATAGGT
The DNA here is from genome assembly GCA_036171675.1 of Vicingus sp. Lineage (GTDB taxonomy): Bacteria > Bacteroidota > Bacteroidia > Flavobacteriales_E > Vicingaceae > Vicingus. Next base: position 3,165 of record JAVHRO010000131.1, read on the forward strand.
TAAAATTCTAGTTTCTTTTTTGGTAAGTTTTTGTTCTGAATTTGCCGTTTTTAAAAATTGGTTTTTTATATCAAAATGATATGCTCCAATTTCATATTTTTCAACACTTTCAGCTACTTTTGCTTCGATCAACTGACTTCGCTTTAACACTGCATTTATTCTCAAAATCAACTCTTGAAAATCGAAAGGTTTAGTAATATAATCATCTGCGCCAATGGTAAACCCTCTCACTTTGTCGGCTTGCATTGTTTTTGCCGTTAAAAATATGATTGGAATAGTTGAATTTAGTTCCCTAATGGTTTCAGCAACAGCGAATCCATCTTTTTTAGGCATCATAATATCGAGTAAACAAATATCAAATTTTCCGTTTACAAATGCTTTTAAAGCATCTTCGCCATTAATGCACAATGTAACAATGAATCCATTTGATTTAAGACTGTCTTGAACCACGAATCCTAAATTATTATCATCTTCGGCAAGTAATATACGTATGTTGTTATTGTCGTTCATAGGTTATGTATTAAAAGGAAGTTTAATGATAAATGTTGAACCTTCATTTTCCTTACTTATTAATTTTATTTTTCCATGATATGCTTTTACTATGGTTTGAACATAATTAAGCCCCAAACCAAAACCTTTTACATTATGCACGTTACCCGTTGGAACTCGATAAAATTTATCAAAAACATATTTCTGATTGGCCTTGGAAATACCTATTCCATTGTCTTTAACCGTTATTTCAATTCCAGAAAAATAGTTGGTAGTGGTAATTTCAATTTTTGGTTGATTGGGCGAATACTTAATGGCATTATCAATTAAATTGTACAGAATATTTGAAATATGGATTCTATCGCCAACCAATTGAGTTTTTTTGGCTCCCAAATAACAAAAAATCCGTCCACCTTGATGCTCCAAAATAACGTCAAAACTTTTTACCGATTCATTAATAATATCGTGCATATCAATCAACTCATTTTCTAACTTCAACTTATTTATTTCGAGTGTGGCTAATTGAAGTACCTTATCCACCTGATTTTTTAATCGATTGTTTTCATCTTTAATAATACTTGCATAATTATACAATCTATCGGGTTCATTAACAATAGTTGGTTGCATGAGCACTTCAGCAGAAAGTGAAATGGTTGAAATAGGCGTTTTAAATTCGTGGGTTATGTTATTAATAAAATCGTTTTTTATTTCCGACAACCGCTTTTGTTTTATAATAACATTTATAGTATATGCAAAAAAGATAATAATAACTAAAATAATGGACGACGAGAATACCCAAATACCCATTTCATTGATGATGTAGGTACGTTTAGAAGGAAAATAAACTCCAAAATAATGCCCATCTCTATTCCATTTTACATTGTATGATGTGGATTGAAGTTGATTTCTATCTTCAGATGATAAAGCAATATAATTGCCAAAAACAATAGAATCCGTAAAACAATCATAAACTACATATTCAAAGTCTAGATTTAAATTTCGCGCTGTTAGCTCATTTTTTAAAAGCGTTTCGAGTAAATAAGGCTGAACGGTATCATTAATCGTTGCAATAAAATAATTGGAACTTATTTGAGTCACTGGATTTAACAACTGCGACTCATCTTTATTGATATTAAGCAATTGATGCGTTACATTGGTTAATGCACTTTGAACTCGCTCATTAAACTGTTTCTCCTCAAGGTTGTAGGCATTCTTTACCCAAAAATATTGGGTGGTAATAATACCAACTAACGAAATAGTTGCTAAAAATATAATGGTTCTTATGGTAAGCCTATTCATTAGAAAATACTACAAATTTTGGTTGGAATATTACAAATTCACTCATGCATAAAATTAATAATTGTAACCATATGTTTAGGGGAAGTTATAGATTTTATTATTTTTGTTTATTAATAATTATTCACGCCATTATTTAATAAAATGAAAGCATACGTATTTCCAGGACAAGGTTCACAATTTGTAGGTATGGGAAAAGACCTGTACGATAATTCTCCACTTGCAAAAAATTTATTTGAACAAGCCAATACCATTTTAGGTTTTAGAATTACCGATATCATGTTTTCTGGAACGGATGAAGAGTTAAAACAAACTAAAGTAACTCAACCTGCTATATTTTTACACTCTGTTATTTTGGCAAAAACACTCGGAAATGACTTTAAACCACAAGCTGTTGCGGGTCATTCGTTGGGTGAATTTTCGGCATTAGTTGCCAATGGTGTATTAACTTTTGAAGATGGATTAAAACTGGTTGCACAACGTGCACTAGCTATGCAAAAAGCATGTGAAGCTGTACCAAGCACCATGGCAGCAATTTTAGGTATTGATGACGAAATTGTAGAAAAAATATGTGCAGAGGTAAATGGTGTTGTGGTTCCTGCTAATTACAATTGCCCCGGTCAGTTGGTAATTTCTGGAAGTGTTGAAGCAGTATATATAGCTTGTGAAAAGCTAAAAGAAGCTGGAGCAAAACGAGCGTTGGTATTGCCAGTTGGTGGTGCTTTTCACTCTCCTTTAATGGCTCCAGCCAAAGAAGAATTAGCAAAAGCTATTTATGCCACTCCTTTTAGCCAACCCATTTGCCCAGTGTATCAAAACGTAAATGCCTTACCGGTTTTAAATCCAGATGAAATAAAACAAAACCTTATTAATCAACTTACTGCACCTGTTAAATGGACTCAAATCATGAATAAGATGTTGGCTGATGGTGTAAATTCGGTTACAGAGGTTGGCCCTGGAAAAGTGCTTCAAGGGTTATTCAAAAAAGTAAATAGAGATTTAGCAACTTTTAGTGCTTAAAAACTCATTGAATCTCATACTCTCGAAGGGATAGAGCTTAAATACACTATGCTTATAAAACCTAATGCGTGTTAAAATACGCTATTTTCCAACACCAACTTTAACACCATCTTTATAGTTAACCATCTGTTTAATTTTACCAGCTTGTTTTTCGTAAAAAATCCATTCACCGTCAGGTACAAAGTTTTTGTAATTTTTTATACTTTCAATAGGACCTTCTGGGTACCACGATGTTACCGTTCCATTTTGACGACCATTCTCAAAGATTTGTTCGTACATTTTTTTACCATCATCGTAGTAATATATCCATTTTCCATGTTGAAGATTATTTAAGTAATTGCCTTCTACTTTTGGCTTTCCGTTTTCAAACCATTCGTAATAGGGTCCTTCTAATACACTCAACTCTTCATTTGTTGAATATTCAGCATACGACTTTTCTTTCTGTCTGAAATATTCTTTCTTTTCAACAGTTTTTACCAAATATGTTTCAATCAATTCTTGTTTTCCATCAAGATACCAATGTTGCCAAACGCCATCTTTTAACCCATTTTTGTATGCTCCATCATAATCTTTTTGATCGTTTTCAAACCAACCTTCCCATTTTCCATTCATTATACCTTGAGTAAAACTTCCCACATCTTTTTTCTTACCACTGTCGTACCACGATTGCCATTCACCTTCTTCTTTACCATTTAAAAAATTTCCTTTCATCACTAACACCTTTTCTTCGCTGTATATTTTCCATTCTTCATCTTTTAAATCATCTTTAAAGCCCCCTTCTTTCCAAACGTTATCGTTTGGATACCAATAGGTCCACAACCCATTTTTTTTATCGTTTTTGTAAATTCCTTCATAATCTTTTTTTCCACTGGTTTTGTTATAAAATGTCCAACGTCCTTCTCTTAATCCCATTTTAAAATTTCCCACAATATCTAATTGCCCGTTGTCATTAAAAAATTTCCATTCTCCATCTTTTTCACCATTTACATAGTTTCCTTCAACACTTAATTGACCATTACTAAACCATTCTTTAAACGAGCCGCTTAGTTTACCTTCGGCATAGGTTTCTTCTTTGAGTTTTTTTCCATCGGCATACCAATAACTCCACAACAAATTATTTTTCCCGTTTTCCACACTTCCTTCTAATCGTTTGCCACCGTTTTCCCAATAGTAAACCCATTTCCCTGTCATTATGCCATTCTCATAATTTCCTTCTGAAAGTTTATGCATATTATCGTCGTTCTCAACCCAAAATCCAGTTCTTTTACCATTAATATAATTTCCTTTTATTTTGGTTTTACCCGACTTATTTAATTCAACATATTCTCCTTTTCCTTCTTTAATAAATTGTTTGCCTTTTTCATCAAAATAGTCCATTAGTTTGGCATCATCGCCATTAAATTCTCGAACACTTTTTAATTGTTTATTAGAGTAATAATTTTTCCACCTACCAACACGATTATCTTTTATAAAACTACCTACTTCTTTTATATTTCCATCTTCGTAATAGTAAGTCCAAATACTATCGTTGTATCCGTTTTTGTTGTAACCAACCATTTCTAGCTGTCCGTTTGGATGCCATATTTTACAAACCCCCTCTTTTTTTCCTCTGATAAAAGTTCCTTCTTCCTTTTTCTTACCCATTTCATCATAATTAATGTATAGACCGTTGTAATCTCCATCCTTATACGTAACCTCCTGTTGAATTACACCTTCTTTACTCCAAAACGTCCATTTGCCTTGTTCTAATCCATCTTTAACCACACCTTCAGCCTTTTTATTACCGTTGGTCCAATTGTAGGTATGCATTTGTGCTTGAGCAGTAAACCAATAGGTTAGTAGCATAATTATAGTAAGTAAAACTCTCATCAAAATAGGTATTTTAGTATAACTTAATTGTTACAAAGATATTTTGAATATAATAAAAAGAAAAGTCTTTGCTTTTTATCTATCAACAGTTTGTTGTGGAGCAAAATGAAAAGACAACCTAATCAACTTTAGAAATGGGACCAGCCAAACCTTTGTAGCTTGTGAGTTCCATTTTTACCGAGCCTACCATTACTTTGCCTTCAGCCATAAGCGGTATTTTATTGATATCGTCAGAAATCCAAACACTTACATCCGTTTCATTTTTGAACAAACGACCCGTTTGAATAACAGGGTGAAATTTCATGGCTCTAAATTTTATTCCTTCTACTTTTACAGTTTCCCGTCCAGCAAATTTTATTTTTAAAGGCCATATTTCATTATCCACAAAAGACCAAATGGTAAAAATTTCACCCACTTTAGCTTTAGTAAAATCTATTGTTCTTGCGTAATAGAAAGATGATAACATGTCTTGAATTCCTTCAGGAGCGATAAATTCTAAGCCCTTTTCATTAATAACTTTGTTTTGTTTTTGAATAAACTTATAGTTTTGTTTTATTTTATATCCACCTTCATTAACATCTCTTAAAAATAGCCATGGAAAAGCACCTTCTGCGTCAAAAATAGTTTCATAACGGTCTCTGACCTTAAAAAACCAATCAAATGCTCCACGAGATTGACCAGTACCTATTATGTGAAAAGCCTCACGACCGTCAATTTTTTTATCCATTTTGTTTACTTCTAACTTTGCTGTTCCAGCGTTAATTACGCCATAATGCAAACGATATTCCAACACCTCTCCTGGCTTAAAAGCCTTAACGTCAATGGTTCTTAGTTTGCTGCTTGTAATTTCAGAATTTTGATAAATAGCTTCTTTTTCAGTTGAAACAAATGCTGAAAATATACCAAAAATAGCAAGTGCTATTAACGTGATTTTTGTTGTTGTTTTCATTTTCATTTGAATAAATATATTTTTTTTGATTCAAAGATTATGCCATGGATAATTAAACGTTTAAATAAAAAAGATGTTGCACAAAAAAGAGGGTGTCTAAAAAGAAATAGACAGCCTCTTTTTTTTATCTCAAAAAT
>JAVHRO010000132.1:0-8842 GCA_036171675.1 Vicingus sp.
AATAAAAACCCTAAAGTTTTCAACAAACGACCCTCTAGCTATTGACTTTGTTGAATTGTCGTGTCATTGAGTGTCGGCGGAGTGTTACGTTTTTTATTTTTTTTGAAGCGTTGGAAATTTTTAAAAAACAATTTTTCTTTTGGGTCGGCTTTGCAATCTCTATTAAAAACTTTGGTCGTGTGTTGGCTTGTGCGGTTTTTAATTGTGCATGTAAATTGCGTTGGCTTTTCTTCTTCTATTCATTTATAAATATTTCTTGGTCTAATCCTTTTTTGTGTCTTTGAATTGAATCTAACAATTGTAGTAAATTTTCTTCTTTGATTTTAGCGATGTCAAAATTTATTTTCTGTTCGTCATATCGTTTTTTGCTTCCCGATTTTTTAATGCTATTGTCAATGTTGGCTGGTGTAAAGAATAGGGCTTTGTTGTCAAGGTGTTTCCTAAATTCATTTAGGTAAATTCCTACTCCTGCAAAATCAAAGTCGCCAAAGTGTAAGTAGCTGTTTGGAATGGCTTTTAGCCACTTGATTAAATCCTTGCTTTGGTTTTGAGGATAACGACTTACAAAAAGCGGTTTGATATTCTTAAACAAATATTTCTGTTTGTCAATGTGCCGAAAGTTTTCGGGGTTCTCAATTCCTACAATTGTTATGTCTTGCTCAGGAATGAAACTTTCAAAGTCATAAATGAAATTGAATGTTCCATTGGTCGGAGAAATTGTAATTGCTTGTCCGTTTAATGTTGCATGTGTAGGAGAGTAGCAATTCACTAAAAAACCTTTAAAAGTTCGTAATGATTTTATTTTAGAATCCGCAGCAACAGAAACAAGGTCGGCACGAAGCAAACCTTCTTTCTTAAAGGTTTCAATGTAGGAGTGAAGGTCTTTGATAGCAAAACGATTGTCTAAATAGAGTTTCAGTTGTTGCTTGTCCGCCAATTGAACTGTGCTTTTAAGTTTTCCTGGCTTATGAATTATTCCTTCTGAAATCATGTCTTTAACAATTTCATGTTTCAGTTTGCTTGAAGGAATTTTTTCTCCGCTAACAAGCAACAGAAGTTTCTCGGCAATATTTAAAGGTAGTTTCATTGCCGTTCTCTATTGTTTGTAATTAAGCGGTTGATTATCGTTACTGGTTTTCCATCACGGGAATCAACTTGCTTTGCAAGTTTGTAAGTATGGCGATAAGCCAAAGCATCCAATGATTGAGGAGAACTGTTTATGAGATATATGTTTCTATCATTCGCAAATTTTAATAACCCCCGAACATTCTCAATATGTAGTGTTCCAATTTCGTCAACCATACAGTGTAATCGAAAGTCTTTAAATCTATTTTTTGTAGCCCCTTCCTTAAATACATTAAGAAGCATAATGTTAATCATCGCTTTTACTAAAACATCAGTTCCATTGGAACCAACATTAGCAAGGCTTTGAACCCAATTTGTATCGTTGTCATTCTCCACAACTTTAAATTCTAATTCAAATGAATCCGAAAGGTTAATGTCTTTGTGTTTGTAATCTGAAATTTCCTTTATCAATTGCGTTAGCAAGCCAATTGCTTTTTTGTTTTTTGCTTCCCGTGTTTGTTCGCTTGTAGAAAACAGATTTGAAACACCAATTTCATTTATGTTTTCATCATTGAACTTTTTTATTTCAGTCAAAAGATGAACAATTTTATTTTCACTTCCCACAACTCTCAACTCAATACTTTTAATTACACCAGTAAAGATTCGCTTCACAAAGTCAGTATTGATGTCTCTGATTACGGTTTCAATTTCTCCTTCTTTAGAAAGCAACTCGGTTGTTTCTTTTCCTACTTGCTTAATGATGTCGGCAAAAAGTTCATTCACTCGTTTTTCAAAAAGTGCAATCTTATCTTCCTCAACAAACTCTTGTAAGTCCTTTGAGAATTGGAAATACTCGGCTTGTTCAATAAGATTTGTTTTGAACTTGAAAATATTTTGGGGAGAAAAATTTCCGTTAAACTTATTTATTGCTTCCTGTAAGTCAGTATATTTTTTGATGCCTGTGTAATACTTTTCATTCAGTTCTGTTATCAAAAGTTTACAACGCTTCTCAGTTTTATTTTCTGTTACTGGCTCGTTTGAGAGTTCTGGAATACTTTTAAAGCAATCTGTTATTTTGAATGCTTCATACTCAATCAAATCTTCCTGAATGTTACCAAGAAGTTGTTTTATGATTTCAATTTCTGCTTTGAGTAAATTGATTTCATCAATGAGTTTCTGCTTTTGAAGATTGTGCTTTGTTTGTTCTGTGCCTAATTGATTTTCAAAACCTGTCTTTTGGTTTTTGAAATATTCAACTTTGTCAAACAGTTGTTCCTTGTCGTATTTGTATCTTTCAGTAATCGGATTATTTTTTTCAATAAAATCTAACTCGGTTTTCAACTCATCTATTCTTGCAGTAAGTTTTGCAATCTTTTCTGTGTCCGCACCTTTAGAATCTAACTCCTTTTTTTGTTGGACTTTTAACTCGTCTGTTTTCTTTTTCGATTCTTCTTTTTTGTTCTTGATAGCCAAATTGATTTCAGCAATTGAATCACTTACTTTCTTTTGTTCCGCATCAATTTTCTTGTCCTTTTCTTTTATCTTACCATCAATTTGCTTTTTAATACCGTCCTCAACTTCTTTCACTGCTTTATCAGCATCCAACTTTTCTGAACTTGTTCTTTCAAAGTCGCTTTGAATTTTTGCTAATTCATTTTTTTTATCTGCTGCTGCTTTATTAGCAAATTCTTCTGAACTTACTTTTGCTTCATTAAGTTTTATAGTGCTTTGTTCAATGGCGTAACCATTGCTACGAATTGTCTCTTTGCACTTATTTATTTTTGGCTGCTGTTTCTTTCTCAGGTTTTCTAAATCAACATTCAATTGTTCTGCAATTGCTGAGATTTCCTTTTGCAGTAATTCAATCTTCTTGCGGAATTCAATTTTTTCTTTCTCATAATCAGCAACAGTTTTTACTGACTTTGTAACTTCATTCAAGTCAATTTTAATTCCGTAAAAACTTAAATCAGTTTTCGAAATTTGCTCTGGCGATAAACCTGACTTGAACAAAATATTTTCTTCATCAATAACTTTTCCGATTGTCTTTTCCCAATTCGGATATTCTTTATTGAGCCAACCATAAAGAGAATCTTTGCTGTTTTCAATTTTCTCGTTTATGGCTTTAATTTTATCATTGAGTTTTCCTATTTGCTCATTTGCTTTTTCCTTTTGATTGTTAGAAGTAGTTTCAATTTTCTCCTTTTCTAATTCCCACTGCTTTTTGATGGTTTCTATTTCATCATTGAGTTGCTTTGTCTCGCTATTAGCAATTCTAATTTTTTCCGTTAAGCCGCTAATGTCTGTTTTTAGATTTTCTATTTCAGTTTCGCAAAAGCGTTTGTGTTTTGTTTCTGCTTTTGCAATTTCAAGTTTGTTAATTGCTGTTTTCTTTTCTTCAATAAGATTTTTAGCAAGCTGCAATTCTTCTTGGTGTTGCTTCTTTATTTCCTCAAATAATTTTTCATACTCCTTTGTAAGTTCTTCTTTGAAATGCAGTAGGTTTTTGTTTGTAGAGTTGATTTCATGCTGTTTCAAGTTTTCAAATGTTGAAAGTTGATTTGTCAACTGAGTTATTTGGGCTTCAAACTTTTGCTTGATGTCGGCAAAGTTTGATTCCAAAAGTTCTTTCTGTTTTGACAGTTCTTCCTTCTCAGTTTCCCAATCCGATTTTTTTGAAACCCTTTTGATAACACTTTCAATTTTCAGTTCTGCATATTCTTCTGATTTTGTTTTCGCATCTCTTAATTTGCCTTCATACACATTTATCTCAGCAGTAATTTTTTCCTTTTTGCTCTGAAATTTTCTTTCAAGGTCTCCAATCTTTTCTGCAAGTAAATTTTGTTTTATTTCCTCTTTGCCAAGTTTGTCGGCAACCTTTGGTTGCTGCTTTTCAATTTCACTCAACTGCCAAACTAATTCGCCTGCCAACTGTCGTTTTTCGCTGTCGTTAAATTTGATTGCAGAATAGGTTGTTATTACTGTTTCTGCTTGCTTGCGAACTATTATCTCTCCGCTTTTTGTTTTCTCCGTCCACTTTTTAATGTCGCTTAATTGTGTGTCAAAGTTTTTTAAGTGTGAAGAGTAGTTTGATAAATCAATATTGATTTCTTCTTCGTTCAAAGATTTTATTATTGTGTCTTTTATAAATTCACTCTCAACTTTGTAATTCAAAAACACATGTTGAATTGCTCTCGGAATATTTTGATACTGTTTGCTTTCAAGCAAAGCATATTTCTTAAACTCTGAACCTAATCCTTGACTATTTCCATAGAGTATGTTTCTGTAATCTTCGTAGCGGTCAATTTTTCTTGTGTAATAAGTGTCTTTGCCGAAAGCTAATTTTATTTTATCCCAAGTTTCAAGTATGTTTCCTTCACTGTCAATGAAGTGTTTCCTGTTGTAGTTGCCGTCAATAAATCTGAAGCAAACTCTGCCTTGCGATTTGAAAACCAAAACACAAAAAAATCCTGTTTCTCTGTTCACTTCATAAACGATGTAGGAATTCTGATAAGGAAAATAAAAATCAAGAAAACTTTTTTTGCCAACTGGAATACCCAACTTCAGCTGATTTGCATTATAGAAGAAAAGTAAAGCCCTAAGCAAAGTGCTTTTGCCTACGCCTTGTGTTCCTATGAAATGTACATTGCCATCAACATTCACTTCAGAATACCTGATGTTGGCACTTTCAATAAAAATTATTTTACTCAGGTATCTCATTTTTTGCTTCTTCCGAAATGTTTATGGTCATAACTATTTGCTCAAGATATTTGAACGAAGCCAATACTTTGTATTTATGAAAGTTCGGGTCTTCAATGTCTATGAATTTATCTTTAACAAGGTCGGCTAATATTTTTTCTAAAATTTCACTTGGCTTTTCCTTTCCGTTGCTGTGTCTTTTCAACCCTTCAATTTTAGATTTTAATTCAGCATCAAGATTCAGTTTCACCAAAATGTCAGAAGGAGTAAAGCGATAACCTGATCCAAATGAATTGTCAAAAGTTTTAAAGAAGTCAAGAATGTCAATCCACTTAAAGGCTTGCTCAATCTTGCGTTCTAAATCAATTTTGTTTTCAACTCTTGTGAAGTAGTAGTATTCGTCTCCCTTCTCTAAATTGAAATTGATGCTTAAAAAGTAATCATACAAGAAATCAAAATTCTGTTCTTCTTCAATTACTGAATACAGTTTACGAATGGATTCATCATTGCTGTTTGAGCAAATGAATTGTCCTCTGCTTAGTATTTCAAAAATCGCTGCTGTCTGTTTCGGTGCTTCCATTACTTATTTATTTTGGATAAACCATTACATATTCTATTTCTTGTTGTGAACTATATTTTTCCGTCAATGCAAATGATGAATCGTATTGCGAAATCAACTGACAATAAACGGTTACTTTTTCATCAAAGGAAAGTTCTTTTTCAAAATTGTAAGCTAAAACAAAATCAAACAAGTTGTTTCCTGAAGCAATGAAACTGTTTCTAACTTCTTCTAAGTTGATTTGAATTTCTTCTTCAACATTTGGTTGCAGATATTCACTTGAAATTTTTCCTGCAAGTGGCAATTTTATTTTTACTAACGATTTAATCCTCTTTGCAATTCTCAGTATGCTTGTATATGCGTCATTGTCCGACTGCAAGTATTCTAAACTTAACTTCAAAGGATAAACAGGGTTTGCTTCAAAAATGACATCGTAATTTTTGAGAATTACTATATCAATATCCGTGTCTGCTCGGATTGTAAACTGGTCTTTCAAATATTTAAGTTGTCGTAACTTTTCAATTACTCCGCTTTGATACTTGATTTGATTGAGGTATTCAATAATTTGTTTTTGAATTTCAATGAGATTGTGTCGGCACTCATTCAATTGAAGTTTCAATTGTGTGATTACTCGGCTTAACTCATCATCCAAAGCCGATTTAAAAAAACTTTGTTCTTCTTCTGATATTAGGTTGTAGGTTTGTTCAATGAATGAATTGATGTCAATTCTTTTCTTGTCTAGTATTTCAAGTCTTAATTTCTTGATTGTGTATGTTGGTTCGTTCTTAAAAGTGTTGTCAATATTCCGTTTTAAGTCAACTACATTTCTAAGAGTGAGGTTTCCAATTTTTCGTAAAGCATTTTTGACTTTTAGTAAGTAATCATATTTCCTGTTTTCTTTATTCTCTTTGAGATAGTAGAGAATATTTTCTTTAACATTCTGAATGTTGGAGTTTATTGAAGTAGTGTTTATTTCTTCGTTGACTTCCAAGACTTGTTCAAAGAAATCTTTAAACTGTTCCTCAATTTCTAAAAAACTTCCGTTTTGTCTGATTACTGAATGAGAAATTAAGTAGTGAATTCTATCCTCGTTGTAATCAACCATTTCCAAAGCAAGGTCATACTTGTATGAAAGCGTTTTACGCTTTTCAAACATCTCCGTAAGGAGTTTATGTTCCCTGACAAGAGTTGAAAGTAGTTCCTTTATTGAAGTGAACGTATTCATGCGAATATTAACTATTATATAGATTGTCCATATTATTCTTATGTGTTGTTGCTAAAAATAGCTCTTTTGGTTTTGCAATGTCGCCAAGTCCTACGAATAAGTCTATAAATTTCAATTTACTCATTTCAAATTCAGTTTCTTTAAATGTCTTTGCACTTCCCGTTCTACTTGGTCAAAGTCTGGCAGGTCTTTTATTTGTTCACTCATTGAGCTCTGCCAACGACCTTTGTATTGCGGCAGTCGTTCAGCTAATTTTTTCAGAAAATCTGTGTGATTTAATTCTTTGCTTTTACACTTTGTTTCAAATTCGTTCATATAAAAATCAACTTCCATTCCGTGTTGTTCCAATAGATACCAGATGTCATAAAAATCACGGGCTTGCATTCTTTGCATCACTGACCGCATTTTCTCCACTAATACCTCTTCCAATGGATAACACAAAAGTTGGTGTTCTTCCATATCGGTATAGTCAATGAAAACATCTTTCATTACTGGTTCAAAAACCAGTTGTTCGCTTCTCGAAATGTCAATCTTTACTCGTTTGTTATTTCCTTGTCCGCCAAGCGGGCCGATATAGCTTATGTAAAAGTTAATGCCACCATCTTCGTGTTCATTGTTATCAATGATTTCAAGTGGAATATTGGCTTCTTCCTTAATGTATTCAAAGGTTTCCCTGAACCATTCAAATATTTGTTCATTTGTTGTTTGTGCTGAGTTTATCGAAGCATCATTATTGATTAAGGTAAAATCTAAGTCCTCTGAAAATCGGTAATCTTCAAAATAGATTTTCTTTAAAACAGTTCCTCCTTTAAACACAATAACTTTTGAAAGTTGTTCATGTTGTGCAATGCCTTTTAATATCCATGAAAGAATATAATCTTTTTCAATCTGCTGGTCACGAACGCCAACAGCCCTTGCTTTTTGCTGTATTTCTCCGGGCTTAATCATGTGTAAATGGCAGATTTAATGGTTTCTGTTTCTAAGTTTTGTTGAATGCTCCAACGACTGTTGCGTTTGCCAACCTTTGGCAATTCGGTGTCAAGCACTACATAAGAAGCAGTTTTTATTTTTTGTAAATCGTCAATAATTCCTGAATTGATGTCGAGTGTTTCCAACAAAAATCCCAATCGCTTTATTACCGCTTGAGAATCGAATTTTTTTGCATAATCAAACAGTATATCGTATTTTATTTTTTCTTTTGAAGTATAAATAGCCCTTGCTACTTCCACTATACCACCAGCATAGTCAGGTTTGAATAGGCAGTCTATAAATGTTTTTTCTAAATCAGAACAAAGCACTTTATTGAAACTATCAATCCATATTTTTTTTGCACCGAAAAAATGTTTGTCGTTGTGATAAATGAATTGAAAGGGAATATTTTTGATTTTTATTTCCGATGGTCGAATTTGTTTTGAAACAACAATTTGTTCCTTCAAAGAAGGCTGTGTTATGAGGTTATGAATTTGCAAAGCGGAATAGTAACCAATATAATATTCGGCATCATTTACCAAGTTTCCAGCTATTAAATGCCAGTCGGGCATAAAGATTTCAGCATTTGCTTCATATGGTATAATGTAATAAACTCCGTCTTTCAATCTCATCAGAAGTCCACGCTTTGTCATGTCACTTAGAAGTTCCCTAAGTGTGCTTTCCTTTGAATCAGGCATTGCGTGGAATGCTTCGCTATAGTCAAAGCAAGTCTTGTTCTGTCCATCGAAATAGGATAGAAGTTCATTTGATTGCGTTGATATATATTTACTTTTCATAGTAATATTGTCCGGACAAACCTGACTACAATGATACGAAAGATTATTTAATATTTTGCCCTTTTGCTTTGAAAAAGTTATGTTTTATAGTGTAATTGTCAGGATAAACCTGATATATCGAATATGAAACATCATTTATAACGGTGCGTTGGCTAAAAAGTGGCTCTTTGGGTTTTGCTGAAGGGTTGGCTTTGGGTGTCGGGGCAAAACCCAATGTGCCACTTGTGCGGCTGGCTAAAATTGTTTTTGAAAAATGCGGGGAGGAAAAAAAATAAAAAACATCGGGTCGGCTTGAGTGTTGGCTTACTCGCTGTTCCTTTGTAATATATTCTGTATGTTTTTCACTTGTCAAAATGGTTTACTTTTTTCGTTTAATTGTCAACCTGCCGATGGTTGCATTGTCGGTAGTTACGCTTGCCCATAACGTCAGTTCGTCTAAAAACCGCCATTAGTTTTTTAAAAATAGGTAAAAAACGGAAGTAAACGAAGCGATTAGACGAAGGTTAAGAAAAACATTAGTAAATGGATTAC
>JAVHRO010000133.1:0-31826 GCA_036171675.1 Vicingus sp.
TTTTTACTTGCAACTCTTTTCTCAAAAGTTGCATTTACTAATTGAATTTACACTAAATTAATTTATTAACTAAAACAAAAACAGTATGAAAAAATTAAAATTATTATCAGTTCTTGTAGTTTCAGGAATTGTTTTTTTAACCTCTTGTGCTAAAGATAGAGCAGTTGGTCCTGCTGGAGCAGATGGAGCAGTTGGTACAAATGGTACAAATGGATCTGTTATCACTGCAGCTGATCAAGCAGCTTATGATGCAGCAAGTGCTCTCAATGGAGGTTTGTTCTATAACAAATTTTGGGTAAACAAAGATGATGGTACAACTCCAGCAACAGCAAACGCCACTGTAACCGCAAATGCTGATTTTTTTCGTTGTAAATCTTGTCATGGTTGGGATTTGTTAGGCTCAAACGGATATTACATTAGCCGAGGTCCAACCGCAACCAGACCAAATGTAGCTCCAACTAATTTAAATTCTTTTGCAGCAACACATAACATTACTGAGTTGTTTAATGCTGTAAAACATGAAGGTGGTCGTCAAAAAATGTCATCAGATAAAGCATTAAACAGTGCAATGCCCGATTATTCTTCATTAATGACTGATTCTCAAATTTGGGACATCGTTAAATTCTTAAAAGAAGGAAGAATTAATTTTGACTTAATTTACGAATTAAAAACTACTGGCACATACCCAAGTTCAACAGCAGTTACCGATATGTATGGTAACACACTAACTGGATACGTGATGAACAATGTAGGTTTAGCTGGTGATATAGTTGTTGGTAAAGCTTATTACACCTCTAAATGTTCTTCATGTCATGGTGCAGATGGTAAACAAATACCAGCTTTCCCAGTAGGTAAACTTGGACGTACAAAAAATGCAGAAATGTTACATATTGCAAAATATGGTGTTCCAGGACAATCTATGTGGTTAACTAGAACTTATAACATGACGCAAACAGATATGATAAACTTAAGTAAAGCTTTATCAGATACGTTAACTTTCCCTAACTAACTAGTAATAGTTTTTAAATAATAGAAATAAAAGAGGGTGTCTAAAAAGAAATAGACACCCTCTTTTGTTTTAAATTAAATAAGATCATGAGTAAAATAGTTGTTTTAGGAGCTGGAATGGTTGGAAGTGCCATGGCTATTGACTTAGCTAAAAAGCACCAAGTAATGTTAACTGACAGAAGCCAACCAGTGCTAGATAAGGTAAAAGCTAAATGTGGTGATTTATCTACACAAATGCTTGATGTTACTGATACAACAAAATTAAAATCGATTATTGCGGATTATGAATTGGTTGTTTGTGCTGTTCCCGGATTTTTAGGATTTAACACCTTAAAAGCAATTATTGAAGCTGATAAAAATGTAATCGACATTTCATTTTTTCCTGAAAACTCTCTGGAATTAGATGCTTTAGCCAAACAAAAAAAGGTAACTGCCATTGTCGATTGTGGTGTTGCTCCAGGAATGGACAACATTATTTTAGGTTACTATAACGAAAACCTAAAACTGAACTTCTTTGAATGTTTGGTTGGTGGTTTGCCAAAAGTAAAAAAATGGCCATTTTGCTACAAAGCACCCTTCTCCCCAATGGATGTAATTGAAGAATACACTCGCCCTGCACGATATGTTGAGAATGGGCATGTGGTGGTAAAAGAAGCCTTGACTGATTGCGAATACATCGAATTTGATAAAGTTGGAACACTCGAATCGTTTAACAGTGATGGTTTACGTTCCATCATTTTTACGATGCCGCACATCAAAAATATGAAAGAGAAAACCCTGCGTTATCCTGGTCATGTGGAGTATGTTAAGGTGTTGAAAGAAAGTGGATTTTTTAATACCGAAGCCATTGAGGTTAACGGACAAAAAATTGCTCCGTTAGACTTCACCAGTAAAGTGTTGTTTAACGAATGGAAATTGGGCGAAACCGAAGAAGAACTAACCGTAATGCGAGTTACAGTAAAAGGAATAAATCCTCAAGGAAAAGAAGAAACCGTTGTTTACAATTTGTACGACGAATACAACCCAGCCACAAAAACATCTTCAATGGCTCGAACAACAGGTTATACCGCAACTGCTGCTGCAAATATGTTCTTGGAAGGTTTATTTCAGGAAAAAGGAGTTTTTCCTCCTGAGTTGGTTGGCAAACACGAAGTGTGTTTCAATTACTTTATCAAATATTTGGAAGAAAGAGGGGTGGTTTATAGGAAGTCTATATATATAAAATAATGAAAAAAATTAATGATTATGTTTTATCGCAGTCTGATAATATTCGGCATATTGTAATTGATCACTCTGTTTTGATAGAAGAAGTATTATCTAATACTATTGCAGACCTATTAGATATAGATATAAATACATCAAAAGCTTTAGGACATAATTCAGGATCTTTAAGCTTCTCCCAGAAAATACAGCTAATGAAAGATAAAATTGGATTAGAATCTGAATACTCTAATAAATTAGAGGCATTTCTACAGATTAGAAATAAATTTGCCCATGTAAATAAAATTGATAATTGGAAAGCTTTTTCTTCATTATCAAAAACTTACAAAAAAATTATAAATGATTTAAGTAAATGGTATGAATCAGAGAATAATGAAGAGATAAATTTTGAAGACTCTGTAAGGCTTTTATATTATCGATTAACCATGGAAATTTTTAACTTTTTATTTCAAATAAACCTTGATTTGGCTTACACAAAAGGAAAAGAAAGAGGCTCTAATGAAGTAAAAATAAAACTTCTTGAATTAGTAAAAGAGAAAGCTAAAGAATCAACTGAAATGGGTAAACTGTGGGATGAATTTTGCAAGGAAATATTATCTACTAAAAACTAGATTCCTGCCTACGCAGGAATGACGAGTAAAGAAATTTAGTTAGTTTTAATCACCACCAACTTATCTTGTAACATTTCGTTTATCGTGTATTGAATTCCTCCTACTCCAATACCCGAAACATTTCTACCTCCAAAAGGCATCCAATCTACCCGAAAAGCGGTGTGGTCGTTAATCATAACTGCCGCAGCATTGAGTTGTTTTGAAATAGAAAATGCCTTATCAATATTCTTAGTAAAAACTGCTGCTTGAAAAGCGAAAGGTAAAGCATTAGCTTGAGCTATCGCCTCTTTGGTTTCAGCATATCCATACAAACAAATTACCGGTCCGAAAATTTCTTGAGTAGAAACTTTAGAATTTTTGTTTGGATTCAATAAAATAGTAGGTTCGTAACAACTGGTAGAAATTCGATGTCCACCACACAACAATTTAGCACCTTCACTAATGGCTTCATTTACCCAGTATTCAATCCTGTCCAATTCTTTTAGTAAAATTAATGGACCAACTTGCGTTTTTTCGTCCAGAGGATTTCCGGTTATTAATTTCTTTGCTTCAACGACCAATTTTTCAGCAACCTCAACAAGTATTTTTTCGTTTACAAAAACTCGCTGAACCGACACACACACTTGTCCGGCATGGTAAAAGCCACCTTTAATTATTGCGGGAATTAATTCCGTAATATTAGCATCATCTTCAACAATAACAGGAGCTACGCCACCATGTTCCAATGCTATTCGAGTTCCGGGAGCAATTTTGCTTCGCAAATGCCAACCCACTTTAGCCGAACCAATAAAAGTTAAATAAGCAACTCTGCTATCCGTTGCTAATTTTTCTGCCAAAACATCATCACAAATCAATACTTTAGCCCAATTTTCGGGTAAACCTGCTTCTTTTAATAAATGAATAAATTCGATACAGGAAAGTGGTGTGGTTAAAGCAGGTTTTACAATTACCGGACAACCAGCAGCCACAGCAGTAGCCACTTGGTGTACAATTAAATTAATGGGGTGATTAAACGCACTTATCGCAACCACTACACCAATGGGTTCTTTGGTTGTAAAAGCTATTCGGTTGGTAGATGCTGGTGTTAATCCCATCGGAATTTGTTCGCCGTTCAGTTGTGATATGGTTTGTGCAGCTATCTTAACTCCATTGATGGCTCTTATTATTTCAACTTTGGTGTCTTGATAAGGTTTTCCACCTTCTTCAGTGGCAATTTTTATCAATTCTTCCTGATTTTTAGCAATTAAATCAGCCAATTTTTCGAGTATTTCAATACGTTGATACGCAGGTAAACCTTGAGGATTTTGTTTATTTAATTTTGCTGCTTGTGTCAATGCGTCTTCAACTTCAGCAGCATTGTTTAACGGAAGTTCTTTTAGTAACGAATTATCGAAAGGCGAATATACTTTTAACATAATTATAAGGTTTCAATATGAACTTGTATGGTTAAAGCATTATCCAATTTGTTACCGCCAAACCATCTACTAAATTTTAAGCCCCAGTTTTGCAAATCAACAGTAAATTTAACGGTTTCCACCACTAATTTTTTACCAATTTTTGTTGTTGTAGTCTTAAATTCAATGGATTTTGTTATTCCAACAATGGTCAAATCACCAGCCAGTATATCGTTAACATAAGATTTTATTTTAAACTTAGCCGTTGGAAAAACAGCAACATTAAAAAATTTGGCATCCTGTATTTCATGAAGAACACTTTGTTCTTGTTCTTTATCTTCAGCATCTAAAATGGAGATATTATTCATGTCCAACATAATTTCACCACCAATTATTTTACCTGCTTTGGTTTCAATAAAACCTTCTTGAATTGAAATAGTGCCATTGTGTCCAGCAATATCAGGTGAACCTTGCCAAATTAATTTACTTTTTAAAACATCAACTTTTTGAGTTTGAGCGTAAAATGTACTAATGCTTGTTAAGGCAATAATAATTGATAATACTTTGGTTTTCATGACTTATATTTTAATTCCAAATGGAATTCAATAAACTAATAATCCAACAAATTCCCGATGGCTTTCGCCACCTTATCTGCATTAGGCAATAAGGTTGCTTCTAAAATAGAGTTCAACGGAATAGCTGGGGTATCAATAGAACCCACCAATTCAATTGGAGCATCTAAATATTTAAAGCAATTTTTTTGAATTCGGGCAGCCAAGCCTAAAGTAAAGCTATTCTCTACCGATTCTTCGGTAACTAGTAATACTCTGTTGTGTTTTTTTGTTGCAGTGTACATGGCTTCTTCGTCAATCGGATTTAGCGTTCTTAAATCTATAATTTCGATTTGTCCTTTAAACTGTTTGGCGGCTTCTAAACTCCAATAAACTCCTCTACCATAAGTGATAATTACCGCACTTTTACCTTCTGAAATTTTGTCCTCATCAGCTTCAATTACTGTTCTGGATTTACCAAAAGGTATCACATAATCTTCGTCAGGCTCAACGGTTTTAGCACCTTCTGTTCCTTTTATTTTACTCCAATACAATCCTTTGTGTTCAAAAATAACTACTGGATTTGGGTCGTAATAAGCCGATTTCAACAAACCTTTTAAATCGGCTCCCGTTGAAGGATAAGCCACTTTTACACCACGAATTTGTGTTACCACCGATTCCACACTAGAAGAGTGGTATGGCCCACCGGAACCATAAGCTCCAATGGGAACTCTCAATATCATACTTGCCGGCCATTTTCCGTTTGATAAATAATACGAACGACTCACCTCTGTAAACAACTGATTTAAGCCCGGCCAAATGTAATCTGCAAACTGTACCTCAACTATTGGTCTTAATCCAACCGCAGCCATACCAACCGTACTTCCAACAATAAAAGCTTCTTGTATGGGTGTGTTAAACACTCTATCATCACCAAATTGTTGTGCCAAAGTTGCTGCTTCACGGAAAACTCCTCCTAAACGACCTCCAACATCTTGCCCGTACATCAAACATTCTTTGTGTTTGGTCATTAATTCACGCACCGCAAAAAGAGCAGAATCGACCATTACGGTTTTCTCTTTTCCTTTAGGTTCTCGCTCTCCTTTTTCTTCAGTGATTGGAGTTGGAGCAAAATGATGTAGGGTTAAATCTTCTGGTCGGGGATCTTCTTCTGCTAATGATAATTGATAATCTTTTGCTACCAATTCTTTTGCTTTATTTTCTATTTCGACTATCTGAGCGTCTTCAACTCCTAATTCTATTAAATTCGATTTTAGTTTTGGGAAAGGGTCTTTACTGGCAGCTTTTGCTAAATCATCTCTATACCACTCTTTTCGAACACCCGAAGTATGATGATTTAATAATGGAACTTTTGCATGAACCAAAAATGGACGACGTTCTTTTCGAACCAAATCAATCACCTCTTTCATAGTAGAATAAGATTCGCTAAAATCACTTCCATCAATAGTTCTAACTTCCAAACCTTTAAACCCTCTTGCAAAATAAGTAATGTCCTGAGCTCTGGTTTCTTTAGCTGTTGCGGAAATATCCCATTCATTATCTTGTACCAAATAAATAATAGGCATTTGTTTTAACACTGCCATTTGAAAAGCTTCCGAAACTTCACCTTCGGTACAAGAAGCATCACCCAAGCTACAAACCACCACAGGATTTTCTCCTTTGTAATCTTCTGCAATTCCTATTTTTTCTTTGTATTGAATTCCCATAGCCACACCAGTTGCAGGAATAGCTTGCATTCCTGTCGCTGATGATTGGTGAGGTATTTTTGGTTTATCCACATCATTCAAACTTGGATGTGAATAATACGTTCTACCACCAGAAAACGGATCGTTTCGTTTGGCTAAAACTTGTAACATCAATTGAAATGGGGTCATTCCAATCGACAATAAAATACTATCATCTCGATAATAAGGAAAAACAAAATCTTGTGGTTTTAATTGTAAGCCTGTTGCTATTTGTATCGCTTCATGTCCTCGAGATGTAGCGTGTACATATTTAGCAGTAATTTCTTTATTTTCTTCGTACAATTCTGTCAACGACTTAGCTGTAGCCATTAATCGAAAAGCTTCTAAAGCAATCTCTTTAGTTACCACTGTTTCCTTTCCCACTTTTTTTTCGATAATTTCCTCCATAGCTATATTTTGTCATCAATGTACAAAGATAGTTAAAAAGTGTTTTTCAACATCAAAACAAAAAATCTTAACCCTTTACGAGTTAAGATTTAAATATTTAAAAACATTACAAACAGCCTTACCTGTAATTTTACGTAATAATACTTACTAAATTTCAGTATTTACATCATTGATTATTCTTTTATTTTCGTATATTTTTATGCCTGTCATTTCAATAAACAGGTAAATGCCTAATCTAAACACCACCCTTGTAGCTGTAGAGAGAGAGAGAGAGAGAGAGAGAGAGAGAGAGAGTTAATAAGAAACTCTTCTCCATAGATTCTTCTTAAATTATTTTTCACTCAGTTTAAAACTGAGTCTAAATCTGTATTTCTCTTTTTTTTATAATCTAAATTCTAAACCTATGAAAACAATAAACAAATTAATACTAGCGTTAACATTACTTGTGTTAACAACAAATATGTTTGCTCAACAAAAAACATGGACAACTCCACCAAAAAAGTGGAACATGACACTCACTACACCTACTTCAGCCTCATTAGCAGGTGGTGCTTCTACATATTCGGTAGCTAATGGTGCTTACGATGAAGCAGGTAATTTGCTTTTTTATGTACAAGATAATTATATTATGGGGCCAACAGGTAGCGGAGTTGGAGTACTGCCCGATTACAACGGTTGTGATGGTTATACAGTACTTAATGCTCAAATTGCCATTGTACCTATACCAGGAACTTGTAGAGAGTTTTACGTAATTTATAGTAAAGATAATCCTGTTGGAATATCTCCTTTACTGTATGTTAAGGTAGATTGTTCGGGTAGCACACCTTCTGTTACTTACAATGGTACTTTTTGGGCAGACCTTCCTTGTGGTCAGGTAAATCAAGCTTTTCTTATCCAAAACCACTCCGGTTCTGATATTACCGCTTTTGCTGTTTCTAAAGTTTATACCGGTAGTGGGGCTTCTGCCAAACGTTTTTTGCTTTCGGTAAGCACCAGTGGTATTGTACGTAGCGAAATTTCTTCATCAGGCATTAGTGCAGGTAGTGTTACTGCTTCACCTTCTCAATTAGGATTAACTTTTATGACTGATTTTGCAGGTATCGAAGCCGAAATTTCGTGGGGCAGCAATAAATTTGCCTGGTCAAGCAATAACGGTACGGTGCATATTATTGATATTAATAGTATTGGCGAGTATATTGATCCATCTCTTCAAAGTTACACCATTGCAGGAGCGAAAGGCATCGAGTTTAACAACAGTACAGGAACCACTCCATACTTGTATGTAGCTGCTGCCACCAATATACAACGGATTACTACTGCCACCCAAAGCATAACCAACATTTCGTGGGGTACCAACGATTTATCGAACACCTTTTTGGAGTACGGTAAAAACGGACGTATTTATGGTGTTTCGCCTATTTATAGCGGAGGTGTGCTTACCGGCTCAAAATTGGTGGGTATTGTAGGTACATCGGTACTTGCCGGAATTACTGCCGATATCGATTCGAGGTATGTTCCCAACAATTATTTAGTGGACATTTTTACCTTACCCAATCAAATTGACGGCGAAGATTATACCTATTTTAATGGTACGCCTAAAGTAATCCTTACCAACTTTACGTTAAACGGCAACGTGGTTAGTGATGTATGTGATAATGGCACCGACAAGTATTGCCAAAATGCAGCCATTACTTTTGCTGCCACCTACAGCAATGGTGGTTCACCCGACCAATACAACCTGATGATACAGGCGTACAACCCCAACACGTGTAGCCCAACACAAGCAACAGGTATCAATTTTCAAAGTGGTTGGCTTAGCGGAGGTCTAGCTAATGGTACAGACTTACGTTCGAAATCCGATGCTAACAGCTTAAATTTGGGTAACATTACCGGTACGGTAAAAATTACGTACAGTATTAAAGACAAATGCGGTTACGAAAGTACTTATGCTCGTTACATTCAAATCTTAGCTCCAGTTGCCCCTTCAATTGCATTAGAAATTTATGATTATACCGATTCCAAAAATTATCTTTTACCTTCACAAAATATTGGTTCTCCTATCATTGCTGGCACAGCTTCATTAGGATATAGAATTAATAGCAGTACAGGTTCGGTATCATCTATGACTGTTTTAATTGAAGAAGTGAATGGTATAACAGGAGCAGTTATTCCCCCCACCATTTACAACAAAACGACTAACATTAGTGATGTGAGTGGTTTAACGTATGAAAATTTGAATGGATATTGTATCGGTTCTTCTGTTTGGGGATTTAATCCTGGTTTCAATAATTGTACTGGAGGTTACACAGGATATTTTGCTTACACTAATGGTCAACTCTCCTACGGTAATTACTACAAACTTACTGTTACAATAAGTAATCAATGTAATACCAGTAGTAACTGGAGTTATTTGTATGTTGGAGCCATTAACCAACGTTTAATAAATCCAAATCAGAGCGAAATTTCTAATGCTTCAAGCAAAGAAAAAATAACAAACCAAAATATATCTATTTACCCCAACCCTGTTACCAATCAGTTAACCATTGAATTTAATCAACCGACTGACGATGCGATTGAAATTTCGTTAACTGATGTATTGGGCAAAAAAACCACCGTTTTAATGCCCTCTACTAACGTAAAAAAGGGTAACTTTAATCAAACGTTTGATGTGAATAAATTGCCAACAGGTATATATTCTTATCAAATAAAAACAAATAACACCATTCAAACTGGTATGATTAGTAAAAATTAAATTATTAACTTTTTAAATTCGCCACGCTTTTAGCGTGGCGAGTTTTTCCTTATGAAATCTTTAAAACTTCATATTTCCTTTTTTCTGCTTACTTTATTAGGTATAGCAAAACCATATTTTGCCCAAAACTTAGTTAAAAACCCATCCTTTGAAGAGTTTTACGTTTGCCCTACTACAGGACAAATGAATGGTTATGTAAAATATTGGGATGTATTAACTCCAAATACAGCACGTTATTTAAACTCCTGCTCTCCTTCTCTTTATAGTGTTCCTCAAAGCGGTTTCGGTTATCAAACTGCACGTACAGGAAATGCTTATGCTTCTATTGTTACTTATTACTTAACAGGAAATAGTGAAGATTGGAGGGCTTATATTCAAGATAACCTTATAGCCCCATTACAAAAAGACAGCATCTATTGTATTTCGTATTACGTTAGTTTACAAGATAGCGGAGGGGGTGGTATTAGCGGTCCTGATGGTGCCATACAAAACATAGACGCATATCTTTCAGACACTCTTGTTGGTTGGAACAATGGTGAAGGTAGAAGAATAAGCGGCATTAATCCACAAATAAAATCAAAACAATTGCTAACCGATACTGAAAATTGGACACAGATAAATGATTTATATAAAGCCAAAGGAGGTGAACAATACATTATTATCGGTAATTTTTTAACTAGAGAGAATACTGTAAAAGTGGATTTTAAAGGAATAGGTCTGATAATATCATACTACATCGACGATGTAAGCGTAACCCCTTTTAATATAGCATCGCCCAGCTTGGGTAATGATACCATAATTTGCAACAACACTCCTTTTACTTTAATTGCACCCATAGGCTATGATGCCTATTTGTGGAGCAATGGTACTACCAACAACACCCTTGCAGTTGCCGATAGTGGTACGTATTGGGTAAAATGTATTGCCAACGGTTGCGGAGAAATTACAGACACCATACATATAGGATATTACAACATACCTACTTTAAAATTAACTAACGATACCACCTTGTGTTTAGGTAATACTAAAACACTTACTGCACAACAAGATTTTAATACGTACAACTGGAATACTGGGGCAACCACAACAAACATTACTGTTTCCGATTCGGGTTTGTACATTTTAAATATTACTTCATTTTGTGGTACTCAAACCGATTCGGTTTATATTGCCTTAGATTCTTTGCCAACCTATAGCTTTTCAATTGGCAACGACACCAACATTTGCCACGAAGGTAAAAATGTTTCGGTTACTCTTTTTGCGGACACTATTTTACCCAATTATTTTTGGAGTACCGGAGCAACTGCCGATAGTATTGTAGTAAACACCGAAGGTTTGTATTGGTTAACTACTAAATACTTTTGTGGCGAAATCAATAGCAATACGGTAGCCATTGAGCAATGCCCAAAAGATTCGTTAATTACAGTTTATTTCCCCAACTCGTTTACACCCAACAATGATGGGTTAAACGATTTGTTTATGCCTTATTACACCAACATTGAACCAATTATTTTTCAGGTTTCCAATGTTTGGGGAAATGTAGTTTACCAAAGTGAAACTGATTTCTTTTGGGACGGTACATTTAACAATATCCCTTGCCCTACAGGTTTGTATGTGTATCGTTTTTTCTACAAATTCCGAGAAATTCTTGAGCAAGAAGATGCAGGAAAGTTTTCATTGTTGAGATAAACAAACTATTCAATAATCATTCCAGCTCCAACCGTTTCGTTGGTTGCTTCATCAATAAGAATTAAACTTCCAGTAAATCTATTTCTTGTGTATTTATCGAACAGTAAAGGTTTTGTTGTTCTTAACGAAATTCGAGCAATATCGTTCATTTTTACTTCTTTATCATCTTCAATTCGGTGTAATGTATTAATGTTGACTTTGTATTTAACTTCTTTAACTACACATCTAACATCATTTGAAGTATGTTTAATGGCATACTTTCCATTAAGAATAAGGTTTTTAGAGTTAAACCAACACACCATCACATCTAAATCCTGACTAACATGAGGTTGATTATTTTCTCTCACAATCATATCTCCTCTGCTGATATCAATATCATCTTCAAGGGTTATGGTAGCTGACATTGGAGTGAAAGCTTCTTCCAATTCTCCATTAAAGGTATCGATACTTTTTACTTTAGATGTAAACCCGGAAGGTAGCACCACTACATCATCACCAGGTTTAAAAACTCCACCGGCAATTCTTCCTGCATAACCTCTGTAATCGTGGTATTTATCTGATTGTGGACGAATTACATATTGTACAGGAAAACGACAATCAATATGGTTATAGTCACTACCAATATGAATATTTTCTAACAAATACATTAAGGTTGAACCTTGATACCAAGGCATGTTCTCCGACTTGTTTACCACATTATCTCCATTTAACGCAGAAATAGGAACAAACTGAATGTCTTTCACATCAAGTTTAGAGCAGAAAGCTTCCAAATCTTTTTTGATTTTATGAAACACATCTTCTGAGTAATCGACCAAATCCATTTTGTTGATGCAAAATACCACATGAGGAATTCCCAACAACGCTGCAATAAAAGTATGTCGAGAAGTTTGTTCAACCAATCCATGTCGAGCATCCACCAAAATAATTGACAAATTAGAAGTAGATGAACCCGTAACCATGTTTCTGGTATATTGAATATGACCGGGAGTATCAGCAATAATAAACTTACGTTTTGGTGTTGCAAAGTAGCGATAAGCCACATCAATAGTAATACCTTGTTCCCGTTCGGCTCTTAATCCATCAGTAAGCAAAGCCAAATTAACACTTGTTTCGCCTTTTCTCTTGCTCGATTCTTCTATGGCTTCGTATTGGTCAGCAAATATTGATTTTGAATCGTATAACAATCTTCCTATCAAAGTGCTTTTTCCGTCATCTACACTTCCAGCGGTAGAAAAACGTAAAAGTTCCATGTCTAAGTATGAATTAGTATTTGAGTTCTGAGTTTTATTGTTCATATTTTAATATTTCAGTCGGTAAATTGTTACATTAAATAATTTACACATTGCTACATTTTTTAAAAATATCCTTGTTTTTTTCTATCTTCCATTGCTGCTTCCGAGCGTTTATCATCCGAACGTGTTCCTCTTTCAGTTGTTCTCGCTGCAGCTACCTCTTCAATAATTTTTTCAACAGTATCGGCATCCGATTCTACTGCTCCAGTACAAGTTGCATCGCCAATGGTTCTAAAACGAACAATCATTTTTTTGGTTGGTTCGGTATCTCGTTGCTGAATAAAATCGGTTGTACTCATAATCACTCCGTCTCTGATAAATACTTCACGTTCGTGCGATAAATAAATAGAAGGAATTTCAATTTTTTCTTGCAAAATATATTGCCAAACATCCATTTCTGTCCAATTACTGATTGGAAAAACCCTAAAATGTTCGCCCAACTGTTTTCTACCATTAAAAATGTTCCATAATTCTGGTCGTTGATTTTTTGGATCCCACTGACCAAACTCATCTCTATGTGAGAAAAATCGTTCTTTGGCTCTTGCTTTTTCTTCGTCACGTCTTGCTCCACCAATAGCACAATCAAATTTATGCTGTTCGATAGTATCTAATAATGTAACTGTTTGAAGCACATTTCTACTGGCGTTAAACCCTTTTTCTTCAACAGCTTTTCCTTCATCAATAGATTTTTGAACAGAGCCCACCACTAAGTTTGCATCATATTTTTTTACAAAACTATCTCTGTACTCAATCGTTTCTGGAAAATTATGACCAGTATCCACATGAACCAATGGAAAGGGAATTCGTGCAGGCCAAAAAGCTTTTCTAGCCATGTGAGCTACAATGATAGAATCTTTTCCTCCTGAAAAAAGAAGTGCTGGATTTTCAAATTGTGCGGCTACTTCTCGTAAAACATAAATTGCTTCAGATTCTAATTCTTGTAAATGTGTTAAATTATACGACTTCATAGTTTTAATTTGATGTCAAAGATAGGTATTCTGTTTTTTAAGATAAAAAAAAGAGCCTGTAGATTTACAAGCTCTTTCAATAATATTCTTAAGCACTAGAACTTGGCTCTTGATTTTCTTCGTTTACGTTTGTTTTTACCAAGTACCCAACTGCTTTTTGCACGATAAAACTTACTTCTTCCACGTATTGCCCAACTAAAATTAGCTGTAATAGTTGCGTAACTGTCATTATGCGTTGGATCTCCCCTTTTACTTCCTGCATCAAAATTAGTCATTAGTATTTTTGTATCATTTGCAGTGTTTATTTCATCCAACAATGCTTGTGTTGTTTTATTTGAAATACCATCGTAGTTATTTGCGTATTTATTACTAACATCATCAATATAATCTGTAAAAGTAGTTCTCCAACTTACCTCCATACCCAAACGATATTTACGCTGAATAGTGTAATAAAATCCCAACCCAGCTGGAATAGAGAAACTAATTGGACTATAACTAACTCCTTCAGTTTTTAAAGGCCTTAATGATACCCACATTCCACTATCGTCTAGTCCTTTAGGATTACTATAGAACGTACCAAGACCTCCAAAAACATATAAATTAAAATCTGATGTATATCTACCAGTTCCACCAACGTCATTTACTTTATAAATGTATAATTCTAGATGAGCATCTAGCTCAAGCATGTCATTTTTAAAATTAAGATTTCTTGCTCTTCTGGCAGGATTTAGGGTTTTAGCATCATCACCAGATAAACGGATATAATTCAACGATCCTTTAACACCAAATCTATTGGACATTCGGTATCGAAAAAAACCACCCAAATTCCACCGAGTATAATCCAATTTCATATCGGCAGGGCCACCTCTTCGTTCTCCAATTCCTCCTCCAATTTCACCTAAGTAATTGGATGCACCAATAGAAAAACCATAATCCACGTAATACTGGCTATACGCTGAATAACTAATGGTAATTGAAAGAAATAATGTTACTACTATTTTTTGCATTATGGCAAATATAAAAAAACTATACAAAACAAAACACAATTATTAAGAATTAATTATTATTAATCTATACAATTTGTATTTTCGTAAAAAAAACGAAATTACACAAAACATTCTAATCATGAAAAATAAAATTTGTTCTTTATTTAACATTGAATATCCTATTGTTCAAGGAGGTATGATTTGGAACAGTGGATGGAAACTGGCCTCTGCTGTAAGTAATGCGGGGGGACTAGGTTTAATTGGAGCTGGTTCAATGCACCCTGAAGTATTTAAGGAACATATTCAAAAATGCAAAAAGGCAACCAATAAACCTTTTGGTGTTAATTTACCCATGATTTATTCTCAAATAGATGAATTAATACAAATTATTATTGACGAAGAAGTTAAGATTGTTTTTACTTCAGCAGGAAATCCAAAAACGTATACTAGTTTCTTTCATCAACATGGCATTAAAGTAGTTCACGTTGTTCCAGGTGTAAAGTTTGCATTAAAATGTCAAGAAGCTAGCGTTGATGCTGTGGTGGTTGAAGGGTTTGAAGCTGGAGGGCATAATGGAAGAGATGAAACCACTACATTTTGTTTGGTACCAATGACTAAAAGAGAAGTGACAATACCAATCATTGCCGCAGGTGGTATTGCCACAGGAAACGGAATGTTAGCCGCAATGGTTTTAGGCGCTGATGGCGTTCAAATGGGCAGTAGATTTGCTGCATCAATAGAAGCATCTTCACATAACAATTTTAAACATGAAATTGTAAAGGCAAAAGATGGCTCTACCATGTTGACACTAAAAGAAGTTACTCCGGTGAGATTAATTAAAAACAAATTTTACAACCAAATTCAAGAAGCCATTATAAACGGAGCTACCATCGAGGAACAACAAGTTATTTTAGGAAAAGGAAGAGCAAAAAAAGGAATGTTCGAGGGTGATTTAGAAGAAGGGGAACTAGAAATTGGACAAATAGCTGGACTAATTGACACGATTGAACCCGTTTCAAAAATAATTGAAACCATTATACAAGAATATCAACAAGCCGTAAACAACATAACCCATGAAAAATATAATTTTTAATCATGATAAAATTTGAAAAATTAGTACTTAAAAATGGTTTAAAAGTTCTTGTACATAAAGACATAACTACACCAATAGTTGCTTTTAATATGCTTTATAATGTTGGAGCTAGAGATGAAGATGAAAATAAAACTGGCTTTGCCCATTTGTTTGAACACCTCATGTTTGGTGGTTCTGTTAATATCCCGAATTTTGACGAGCCATTACAATTGGTTGGCGGAGATAACAACGCTTTTACCTCTAACGATATAACCAATTACTACATTACACTTCCAAAAAACAACCTTGAAACCGCATTTTGGTTAGAATCTGACAGAATGCTTAGTTTATCGTTTACCGATAAAAGCCTTGAAGTTCAGCGACAAGTGGTAGTTGAAGAATTTAAACAAACCTCTCTCAATCAGCCTTATGGCGATGTGTGGTCATTATTACGACCATTGGCGTACAAAAAACATCCATACCAATGGGCAACGATTGGTAAAGAAATTTCGCATATCGAAAATGCAACCATGACCGATGTGAAAGATTTTTTCTTTAAACATTATTTGCCCAACAACGCTATTTTGAGCATCGCTGGAAATGTTGAACTGGACGAAATTAAAACTTTGGCTGAAAAATGGTTTGAAAACATTCCTTCTGGTAATGTTCCACAAAGAAATTTACCTATAGAGCCTGTCCAAACCGAAGAAAGAAAATTAATGGTAGAACGAGATGTTCCAGCTAATGCTATTTACAAAGCTTACAAAATGTGTAAGAAAACAGACGACGATTATTTTGCCATTGACCTATTAAGTGACATGTTATCGCTGGGAAACAGTTCAAGGCTTTACCAAGCATTAGTAAAAAATAAAAACCTATTCAGTGAAATAAATTCATACGTAATGGGAAGTTTTGACGAAGGACTTTTAATCATTACGGGCAATCTTCAAGAAAACATTTTATTTGAAGAAGCAGAAATTGCAATAGAACAAGAATTACAAAAAATTAGAGAAAATTTGGTTTCTGAAAAAGAACTCGAAAAAGTAAAAAACAAAATAATCTCTTCTCATCAATTTGCTGAGACAAGCGTTTTAAATAAAGCAATGAATTTAGCAATTGCTGAATTAATTGGTGAAGCCAATGATGTAAATCTTGAAGAAAATAAGTATTTAAAAGTCACTGAATTGGATATAAAACGCGTTGCAAATCAAGTGTTAATTCCAACAAATTGTTCTACACTTCATTATGCTAAAAAGAACTAAACCAAAAACGATATGAAAGTTTTAGACCGAAGAAAAGCACCTTCTTTTAACGAGATTGATAAAGTAGCATTTATTCATCCTACCATACATTACTTATCGAATGGATTAAAAATTAACGCCTTATCTGGTGGTAGTCAGGATATTGTAAAAATAGATTTCGTTTTCAATGCTGGAACTTGGCACCAAAACAAACCATTAGTTGCAAGTACGACCAATAATTTGCTTAAAGAAGGCACAAAAAATTATACCGCATTCGAAATTATAGATGGAATTGATCAATACGGAGCATATCTTCAAACTGACGCCGATTTTGATAACTCATCCATTACGTTGTATACATTAAATACACATTTAAAAGAGGTATTAAATTTCTTTAAAGATGTAGTATTGCACCCCATATTTGACGAAAAAGAATTCGAAATTTTTAAGAAAAATAGTATCGAAAAATTTAAAGTTTCGATGGAAAAAGTTTCATATGTAGCTCGAAAAGAATCGATGAAACAAATTTTTGGCACAAAAAGCCCATACGGAACAAGTGCCGAATTAGCTGATTTTATCAACCTAAACCGCAATGACATTTTGGATTTCCATCATAAATATTATGGTTTGAATAATTGTGAAGTAATTATTTCTGGAAAAGTAACTTCAACATGTTTGGATTTATTGGAAGAATTTTTTGGTTCAATTAAATTTGATAAAATCGATGATTTAAATACTATTTCCAACAGCAACGAAGAACAACATAGTAAAATTTTTATTAAAAAACCACAATCTTTACAATCGGCCATACGTATTGGAAAACAATTCCCTAATAAATTACACCCCGATTATTTCGGATTACAAATTTTAAATACCATTTTAGGAGGCTATTTTGGGTCACGATTAATGAAAAACATACGTGAAGATAAAGGATATACTTACGGAATAAGTTCTGGAATTTTATCTTTACAACATGGCGGTTTTTTCTATATATCCGCCGAAGTTGGAGGAGAAGTTACCAAAGAAACATTATTTGAAATTTATAAAGAAATTAAGCTTTTACAAACCGAAGAAGTGGGTAAAGAAGAATTAAACTTAGTTCGAAATTACCTCATGGGAAAAATGCTCAAATCGTGCGACGGTCCTTTTAATATGGCCGAAATGTTTGAAAATGTTTATTTCTACGGTTTGGGTTATGATTTTTATAACCGTTATATCGAAAAAATAAAAGCCATAACACCTGTTGAAATAATGAGGTTAGCAAATCAATACCTAACTGATTTTAAAGAAACTGTGGTTGGAAAACTTTAGGTTAAAATTTCACAGCTAGGCCAGTTCCTAAATTTACACCTTTAAGGAGAATATTCAAATCCCAAGTATAGCTTAGGTTTCCAATAAACGATTTTGCAACACTGCTAAGCTCAGGCGTAACTTTATAATTATACCCAGCATAACTTAAATTGAAAAGCACACCAATGTGGTAGGAAAAAAATATTCTGTCAGTAATACCAAAGTTAACATAACTACCAGATCCTTTTGCCGAACTTAATAATACCAACGGATTATTTTGGTATTGCCAATCAGCCGTTGTTACACCCAATCCTAATGTAAAAAATAAATCGTTACGGTTCGCTTTTAATAAGTGAAAATTAACATCAATAGCAAAATCAGTTCCGGTAACACTCTTTACAGTATCTCTATCTTCAGGAGCTATAAGATAATTACTATGACCGATTTTAATTCCTAATCCAATTCTATTAGAAACACCATATTCGCCTTCCAATCTAACAATACTACTTGCGGCTCCATCATAACTAATATCCGTTTGACTTAAAACACCTCTGTTATTTTAGATGTTGTTTGAGTTCCATACACTCCATACCCTAAATCTAAATCAATATTCCAGTTTCCTTTTTCAAATGCCTGAGAGAATAAGGATGTGTTACAAAATAATGAAGCAGCAACGAAAATGAAACGGTTAAAATTTTTCATATAAATAGATTTTACTCAAATCTACCAAAAAAATTAAATTGATTTTGGGTTTACTTCAATAAAGTTAAAGTCGACTTCAGAAGCTTCTTTGTAATCTTCTCCAATTTCTTTCATGTCTAAATCGTCAGAAGCATAATACCAATCTACAACCAAATGAGTATTTTCTGCAGAACGTATTAAATTTAGCATATCATAAATAAATTGAAACGAACTTGTATTCGAATAAGTTAATTTGAACACAAATTTGGTGGTTTTATGAGGATTTTTAATGTATTCTTCCAACCAAATCAAAATTGGATTGTAGAACTCCATGGTATTTTCAATTAAAGAAACACCAGTAATTTCAAACAAGCCCATTGCTGGATTGAATGAAATTTCTGGTGTTTTTATAGTGCAACGAATTGTTAGGTTTTCCACAGAAAATTTTTCCGTAAAATTAGTAACAATATCTATTCTCTACAATTAATTTACCTGCAATTCTTCTTCTTGCATCCCTTACGTTTAAATTGGATTGTTTTGTAAAACGTTTTAAGCCCATTAACATCATTCTTAATTCGTCTCCTTCGACAAAACAATTAATGGCATCTTTACCACATTTATTGATTTTATCTGCAGCGTCGTAAATATAAACACTCATCATGTCTATTTGATTTTGCAATACAACCCTATCTTTTGTTAACGCTAATTTCTCCACTCTTAACAAAATTGATTCTGCCACGTAGGTTTCGATAATCATATCTGAGATGTTCATCAAAATCTCTTGTTCTTTAGCCAATTGCATCATTAATTTTTGAGCGGCACTTCCAGCAACCATTAAAATGGCTTTTTTGAATTTTTTAACCATTTCGTGAGTTTGTTCAAAAACATCGTCACTTCCTGCTGCGAAATCAGGAATGCTCATTAATTCTTTGGCAACTTGTTGAGCAGGTCCCATTAAATCCAATTCGCCTTTCATGGCCCGTTTTAATAACATGTCAACAATTAACATTCGGTTAATTTCATTGGTACCTTCAAAAATTCTATTAATACGAGCATCACGATAAGCAGATTCCATTGGAGCTTCAGCAGAATATCCCATTCCTCCATAAACTTGAACACCTTCGTCAACCACATAATCCAATACTTCTGATCCATGCACTTTTAACACTGCAGCTTCAGCGGCAAACTGACTTATTCCATCCAACGTTGCTTTTTGTTTATCGACACCTTGAGCCATTAAATTAGATATGGCATCATCAATATTTTGACTACATCGATAAATTGCGGATTCAGAAGCATACACTTTTATAGCTTGTTCAGCCATTTTATATTGAATAGCTCCGTATTTAGAAATTGGTCGTCCAAATTGATTTCTTTCGTTAGAATATTCAATAGTTTTAGTAATAACTTTTTTACAACCACCAATTGCAGAACCTGCTAGTTTTATTCTACCAATGTTTAAAATGTTCAAGGCAATTTTAAACCCACCCTGTCTTTCACCAAGTAAGTTTTCAACTGGAACTTTACAATCGTTAAAAAATACCTGACGAGTAGAAGAACCTTTTATCCCCATTTTTTTTTCTTCAGGATTCAAGGTAATACCTCCAAAGCTTTTTTCTACGATAAACGCAGAAAGATTTTCATCGTTATCAATTTTAGCAAATACGGTAAAAACATCAGCAAAACCGGCATTGGTAATCCACATTTTTTGACCAGTTATCAAGTAGTATTTTCCATCAGGAGATAAAACAGCCTTTGTTTTACCTGAGTTTGCATCAGAACCAGAGTTGGGCTCTGTTAAACAGTACGAAGCTTTCCAAACACCTGTAGCTAAATTCGGAATGTATTTTTCACGTTGTTCTGCCGTACCATAATACAAAATTGGTAATGTACCAATACCTGTATGTGCTGACAAAGAAACAGCAAACGAATGAGCTCCACCAATAATTTCGGCGGTAAGCATACTTGTTACAAAATTTTTACCAAAACCTTGATATTCTTCTGGGACAGAAACACCAAGAATACCTAAATCACCAGCTTTTTCCATTAAAGATTTTGATAACCCTTCTTCTTGTTTTTCTATTCTCTCTAATATCGGTTCAATTTCTTGTTTAATAAAATCTGAGCAGGTATCGGCTATCATACGTTGCTCCTCATCAAAATCCTCTGGGATAAACACGTTACGTGGGTCAGTTTCTTTAATTAAAAACTCCCCTCCTTTAATTGTTTTGTCGTTTTCCATTTTTATTAGTTTATATATTTATACTTTTAACACACCCCCTTACCCCTATCAAGAGGGGAAGCCAACGCTCATAGCCATTTTCAAATTGTTACATTTTCAAATTTTCACATTAGTGAAGCATCTCATAAATTCCTGCTCCTCCTTGTCCTGCACCAATGCACATCGTTACCATGCCGTATTTTTGTTTTCTTCGTTTCAATTCATTAAAAATCTGTACTGATAATTTTGCTCCTGTACATGCTAGTGGATGACCCATTGCGATGGCACCACCATTCACATTTACTTTGTTCGTATCTAATCCCAACCCTTTTATTACTGCTAATGATTGAGATGCAAAGGCTTCATTTAATTCAATTAAATCAATATCATCTTGTTTTAACCCTGCATGTTTTAATACAGCTGGAATTGCCATTAATGGACCAACTCCCATAATTCGAGGAGGAACTCCAACCACCTGAAAATCAACTAATCGTGCAATGGGTTTTATTTTTAATTCGTTAATCATTCGTTCTGACATTACCATTACAAAGGCTGCTCCATCAGATGTTTGTGATGAATTACCCGCAGTAACACTTCCTCCAGCTGCAAAAACTGGTTTTAAATTAGCCAACGCTTCTAATGTTGTTCCTCTTCGTGGACCTTCATCTGTATCAATCATGTATTTTTTTGACTGTTTTTTATTGTCCGCTCCAACAAAAATTTCTTCTACCTCAATAGGAACAATATCATCTTTAAAACGCCCTTCATCAATAGCACTTAACGCTCTTCTATGCGATTCTACAGAAAATATATCCTGTTCTTCACGAGAGATGTTGTATTCTTTGGCTACGGCTTCTGCGGTTAAACCCATTCCCCAGTAGTAATCAGGATTGGCTTTTGCTACTCTGGCGTTTGGTACTATTCTCCATCCGCCAAAAGGAATTGGACTCATGGTTTCTACGCCTCCAGCAATAATACAATCGGCCATACCAGCATGAATTTGTGCAGATGCTATTGCTATGGTTTGAATACCTGACGAACAATAACGATTTACCGTCATCCCAGGAACTTTTTCAGAGTTTAAACCCATCATTGATATCATTCTACCAATGTTTAAACCTTGTTCTGCTTCCGGTGTTGCATTTCCAACAATTACATCGTTGATACGTTCTTTATCCAATTGTGGAAAATCTGCCAACAATCGTTTAATAACTGCAGCACCTAATTCGTCTGCTCGAGTAAATTTAAAGACACCTTTTGGTGCTTTTCCTACTGCTGTTCTGTAACCTGCTACTATATATGCGTCCATAAATGAAATTTTAAGTTTTGAATTTTAAGTTTTAAATAGTTAATACCTACAATTCATTATTTTTAATTTAAATTTTGTTGTGATGTTTTGACAATTGATGTTAAGATATTAATTAAATCTTCGACTTGCTTTAATTCTTCTTTAATATCAATCTCTACTAAATTGCTTTTTTCTATTAATTTTAACCAATATCTTGTTTCACGTGCCTCTTTTGATGAAATACTCATTTTAGCAATAAAATCTTTCCTAGAAATTCCAGCTGTAGCTTCTTCAATATTTGCTCCAATTGAAGTTCCTGACCTTAATAATTGTTTGCTTAATACATATTCTTTTTGATCAATCATTCTCTTATACAACTTAATAATTGTTAAACTGAACTCAAATGATTTTTCTTGAACTATACTTTTTCCCATTTATTTTATTCAAAATTCAACACTTAAAACTCAACATTTTAGTTACGAAGAACTTTACCAGTAGTAATAATACTTTGTAATCTTTCTAATGTTTTACGTTCGGCACAAAGTTCCAAAAATGTTTTTCGTTCCATGTCTAACAAATATTGTTCGTTAACCAATGTTGGTCCGGATAAATCGCCACCACAAAGTACATAGCCTAATTTTTCGGAAATTAACTGATCGTGTTCAGAAATGTAATTACCCGATTTCATAGAATGAGCACCTACATAAACAATTCCTAATCCTTCTTGTCCTAATACTTTAATATCAGTTCGTTGTTGTGGTTTGGTGTAACCTTTATCTGCTAAGTTTAATGCTGCTTGTTTGGCATAACTCAATTGGTGAGCACGACTAACAATTACCTCATCAATTCCTTTTCGTAAATAACCCAATTCAAAAGCTTCTTGAGCTGAGGTTGAAACTTGAGCTTGACCAATGGTTAAAAAACGATTCCTCAACACGTTCATTCTTATCCCATCGCCGTATTCGTCAGATGCTCGTAAAGCAAATTCTTTTGAACCTCCGCCTCCAGGAATAACTCCAACACCAAACTCAACCAATCCCATATAGGTTTCTGCATGAGCAACAACCTTATCAGCGTGCATACTCATTTCACAACCACCACCTAAAGCTAAATTGTGAGGAGCAACTATTACTGGAATTGACGAATAACGAACTCGCATCATGGTATTTTGAAATGCTTGAATCGCAAAATTCAACTCATCGTATTCTTGTTCGGCAGCCATCATAAATATCATACCGACATTGGCTCCTGCAGAAAAATTATCTCCATCGTTAGAAATTACTAACCCTTTGTATTTCTCTTCAGCTAAATCAATGGCTTTGTTTATACCCTCAATTACTTCACCACCAATGGTATTCATTTTGGTATGGAATTCTAGGTTGATGATGCCATCGCCCAAATCAACAATGGTTGTTCCTGAATTTTTCCAGATGGTATTTTCTGCCCGTAACGTTTCTAACGAAAGTACTTTATCAGAACCCGGAACCATTTGATAGGTTTTGGTGTTCATGTCGTAAAAATACTTCGCTCCTTTTTCTACTTTATAAAACGATTTGATTCCTGCAGCCAACATTTCTTTTACCCAAGCATTTGGTGTAATGCCCATTTTTTCCATGTAAGGCAAACTTTCTTCCACGCCAATGGCATCCCAAGTGGCAAATGGACCTAATTGCCAGCCAAAACCAGTACTTAAAGCATCATCAATTTTATAAATGGCATCGGTAATTTCTGGTATTCTGTTCGAAACATAAGCAAACAAGCCAAAAAACGATTTACGGTAAAATTCTCCCGCTTTATCTTGTCCCTTGATGAGTACTTTCATTCTTGCTTTTAAATCATCAATGGTTTTGGTCATTTCCAGCGTAGCAAATTTTACTTTTTGTGATGGCGTATATTCCAGTGTGGAAAGGTTCAGTGCTTGGATTTCACTTTTACCACCTTCTAAATTCACTTTTTTAAAGAAACCTTGTTTGGTTTTTGAACCCAACCATTTGTTCTCCACCATTTTGCTGATGTAAGTTGGAATAGTAAACACTGCATTGGCTTCGTCGTTCGGGCAATTATCTTTAACGCCGTTGGCAACGTGTACCAAAGTGTCTAATCCAACCACATCACACGTTCTAAAGGTTGCCGATTTTGGACGACCAATAACTGGTCCTGTTAATTTATCGACTTCCTCAACAGTCAAACCCATTTCGGTAACCGTGTGGAACAACGACATGATGCTATAAACACCAATTCTATTGGCAATAAATGCGGGCGTATCTTTACAAACCACGGTAGTTTTTCCTAAAAAACGTTGACCATAATCTTCTAAGAAAGTCATTACTTCTGGGTCGGTTTTAGGAGTTGGAATTAATTCCAACAATTTTAAATATCGTGGAGGATTAAAGAAGTGTGTTCCGCAAAAATGCTTTTGGAAATCTTCGCTTCTTCCTTCCAACATCAGATGAATAGGAATGCCAGAAGTATTCGATGTAATTAACGTTCCTGGTTTGCGGTATTTTTCTACGTTGGCAAAAACTTGTTGTTTAATGTCCAATCGCTCAATTACCACTTCAATTACCCAATCGCACGAAGCAATTTTTGATAAATCGTCGTCGAAATTTCCAGTAGAAATTCTGCTGATAAACGATTTACTGTAAATGGGCGATGGGTTTGATTTTAATGCAAATTGCAACGCATCGTTTACAATTTTGTTACGAGCCACTTTATCTTTCGATTCTGCCGCTTCCTTTGGAACAATGTCCAACAGCAGCACCTCAACACCCACATTTGCAAAATGGCAAGCAATTCTAGAGCCCATTACTCCAGAGCCTAAAACCGCTACTTTGTTAATTTTTCTATTCATAATTATTATCGTTTTGTCATTTCGACTTTATGGAGAAATCTTCTTATTCTATTATGAAGACATCTCGACAAGCTCGATGTGACAGTTAATTTATATTTTTACTTTTTACGCTCCGTTGCTTCTTAACACACCCCTGCCCCTCTCAAGAGGGGAGACCTACGCTCAAAGCCACTTCCCAACTCACTTCGGTCTTCCCACTTCCATCTTCGGACTTCCGACTTCTAACTCGTTTGTTTATACCTCTCTACTGTTTTGTTTATCGATTCCATTACTTCAAAGAAAACATGGAGTTTGCTTTGTGGTATTTCCTCTAAAATTAATTCATTAAATCCTTCTACTACTTTTTTTGCTATTTTTCTTTTTTCAACACCTTCGGGGGTTAAAAAAATCCGTACCATTCGTTTGTCTTTTTCGTCTTGTTTGCGGAAAATTAACCCTTTTTCTTCTAAACTTTTAATGATTCTGCTCATGCCCGTTGCTTCCATACCCATTAGTGGTGCTATGCTGGTGGCAGGAGTCCCTTCTTTGGTAATGGTCAATAAAAAATAACCCACCGCCTGCGATGAACCATGCTTTGCAGCCACCTGATTGTACATTCTAAATATAGAATGCCAAGTGGATTTTATCTGATAATCGATTGTTTTTTGAACCATTTACTATGCTTACTTAGCAAATGTAGTAAAAATATATTATGCACACATAGCAAAATAGAAAATATTTTTTAGAAATAATTTAGAGTTATAATTAAAAGACTATCTTCGTTAATCAGTAACACTAAGTGAGTGTAACATTTCAAAGAAAAGAATAATGAACTGGATTCCTATCATATTAACTCTAGGATTAAAACCTCTTTATGACAAAAATCTATCCTATTCTAGGATTATTACTGATTTCCGAAATAAATTACCTAGACATCAAAACAGAGCAAAAAAATTGACACAAAAAGAGAAAACAAATTTATCTTTGCTAAGTGGTATCTAAGAATCTACAACTATCCTTAATCTATCCCCACACAAAACGTATATCTCTGAAGCTGAAATTGACGAATTTTATAACAAACTAAATAATTTCGATTATAACTTCATTTTTTTCAAAACCCATTACAAAAATTACACGAGAAATCTTAATCGTTATAACCCAAAAGCTGAAAATAGAAATTTTGAGCTTGCTGTTCTTCAAGAAGCTATTCAGGAGAGTCCCATAAATCCAACAGAACCAATTCCTGTTCTGTTTTTCCACATAAAGTACAGATTTAAAATTACTTCTATAATTTACCTATGGTTTAGAAGGCTAAAAAAAGAAATAAACTAAAAAATTTATATGTTCAAATTATTTAAGAAAAAAGATGATTGTTTATATAGTTATCTTGGTTATAATCCAAAAATAAATGTTTACAAGATAGGTATTGATGTATTGTTTGAATTACAAGATATACTAAAAGAGAAAGTTTATACTCAGGATGAAAAGATTAAATTACAACAGGCTTTTAATGAGCAAAATATTAATATTAATGTTCAAGATGATTTAGTTTTTGAGATAGTCAACCTTAATAAACCTAAAACCCCAATAGAAAACTATACTTTTAGTGCTGGTTCTGCTGTTATCGTTAAAAATATAATAACAAATTTTAATTCTTACCACTACGATAGAAAAAAAGATGTTGAAAAAGTTGAAATTGAGCGTGTATTTGAAACACTAAAGGATAAAGGGATAATTATGGGTAGTAAATCTTTCAATCCTGAATTTTATTATAAGAAAGCGGTTGACTATTGTATTAAATATTGGATTCCAATAAATCTACAATATGAATTTTATGATGTTAGTATTCACCAAGTCAATGAATTAATATATTGTATTTTAATAACCCCATCTCTCACAAGTAAAAATCAGTAGTTTCTGTTTCATCCGTCAGCTGACGGATCGAATTGACAAATTTTCTTACAAATGCACAACGGGTGATAAGTTAATGATTAAGTAGTGAAAAATTGAATAATAAAAGCCCTTTGAATATTTATCTAAAGGGCTTTTATATTTTGCGATATTGGGTATATTTGCTCCCTCAAAAAAATTAGTGAACTCTATTTTTAGATAAAAATAGAAAGTTGAACTAATCCCGTTGTAAAACGGGAACTAAAACAAAATAGATGGAAAGAAAAGTTAGAGTAAGATTTGCGCCAAGTCCAACAGGGCCATTACACATTGGTGGAGTAAGAACTGCGTTGTATAATTATTTGTTTGCTAAGAAACATGGTGGTGATTTTTTGTTAAGAATAGAAGACACCGACCAAACTAGATACGTTGCTGGTGCTGAAGACTATATTGTTGAATCGTTGAAATGGTGTGGATTAAAATTCGATGAGGGTGTTGGCTTTGGAGGAGATTGTGGTCCTTACCGTCAATCGGAAAGAAAAGAATTAGGCATTTACAAAAAGTATGTCGATCAACTTTTAGAAGCTGGTTATGCCTATTATGCTTTTGATACCCCTGAAGAGTTGGAGCAAATGCGTGAGCGATTAAAAGCTGCTGGAGGTTCATCACAACAATACGATGCAACTTCTCGTAATTCAATGAAAAATTCGCTCACACTTAGCAAAGAAGAAGTTGTAAAACGAATTGAAGCAGGAGAGCCTTATGTGGTAAGGGTAAAAATTCCGAGAAACGAAGAGATAAAATTTAAAGATATTATTAGAGGCTGGGTAGTTGTTGATTCTTCAAATCTTGATGATAAGGTTTTGTATAAATCCGACGGAATGCCCACCTATCATATGGCAAATGTGGTAGACGATTATTTAATGAAAATTACTCACGTTATACGTGGTGAAGAATGGCTTCCTTCTGGACCATTACACGTTTTGTTGTACCGATTTTTAGGTTGGAAAGACGTGATGCCCGAATTTGCTCATTTACCGTTAATTCTGAAACCAAATGGAAATGGAAAGTTAAGTAAAAGAGATGGTGATGCTGGAGGCTTTCCTGTATTTCCAATTCAATGGACATCACCCGAAGGTGAAGATTTTTCGGGATACAGAGAAAGTGGCTATTTCCATGAAGCTATGATAAATATGTTGGCATTGTTAGGTTGGAATCCAGGAACTGAACAAGAAATATTTTCTTTACAGAAATTGGTTGAAGCTTTTTCGTTAGATAAGGTGGGTAAATCAGGTTCTAAATTCGATCCTGAAAAAACCAAATGGTTTAACGAACAATATTTGCGAGCAAAATCAAACGAGGAATTGGCTGAGTTAATTAAGCCTTTTATTTCAGTGTTAGGTTATCAAGTTCCAAATGAAGCATTTTTAATTGGTGTTTGCTCACTAATGAAAGAAAGATCAACGTTTGTAGGTGATATTGTTGAAAAAGGAAAATACTTTTTTGAAGCACCAACAACTTACGATGCCGAAACAGTGAAAAAGAAATGGAAAGATGAATCTTCAAATATAATTGCAGAGTTGGTAATGGTTTTTACTAATACTGAATTTAAAGCAACAATTTTGGAAGAGGCGTTTAAAAAATATCTAGAAGAAAAAGGTTTAGGCTTTGGTGTCTCAATGCCAGC
This sequence comes from Vicingus sp., assembly GCA_036171675.1. GTDB lineage: Bacteria > Bacteroidota > Bacteroidia > Flavobacteriales_E > Vicingaceae > Vicingus. The sequence continues at coordinate 28,826 of JAVHRO010000133.1, forward strand.
TATTAGATTGGCAATAACTGGATTAGGTGGTGGTCCTCACTTGTTCGATATTATGGAAGTAATCGGAAAAGAAGAATCATTAAAAAGATTAAACTTAGGTATCGAAAACATTAAAAAACAAGTTGCATCCTAATGGAAAATTTGAACGAAGAACACAAATCACTCAATTTTATCGAACAAATTATTGAGGAAGATTTAAAAGCTGGTTATTCCACCAATCAATTAAAATTTCGATTTCCACCAGAGCCAAACGGCTATTTACATATTGGTCATGCTAAAGCATTTTGTCTAAATTTTGGTTTAGGCGAAAGTTATAGTGCTCCCGTGAACCTAAGGTTTGATGACACCAATCCTTCGAAAGAAGAACAAGAATATGTTGATGCGATAAAGTACGATTTAGCTTGGATGGGCTTTCAATGGGCTGAAGAATGTTATTCTTCTGACTATTTTCAACAATTGTATGATTGGGCAGTTTATATGATAAAAAGTGGAAAGGCGTATGTTGATTCACAATCATCTGAAGAAATGGCTAAACAAAAAGGCACACCAACTGTTCCTGGTGTTGATGGCCCTTTTAGAAATAGAACTGTTGAAGAGAATTTAGATTTGTTTAACAAAATGAAGTTAGGCGAGTTTAAAGAAGGAGAACACGTATTACGAGCAAAAATAGACCTGACACATACCAATATGCTGATGCGCGACCCAATTATGTACAGAGTAATGCATAAAGCTCATCACCGAACTGGTAATACGTGGTGTATTTATCCAATGTACGATTGGACTCATGGCGAATCTGATTATATTGAGCAGGTTTCTCACTCCTTGTGTTCATTGGAATTTAAACCTCACAGAGAATTATATGATTGGTTTCTCGACCAAATTTATGATAAGCACTTAATTCGACCAAAACAACGCGAGTTTTCAAGATTAAACTTGAATTATACCGTAATGAGTAAACGAAAATTGATTCAGTTGGTTGAAGATAAAATGGTAATTGGTTGGGACGACCCGCGAATGCCAACAATTTCTGGTTTAAGAAGAAGAGGTTATACTCCAGAAGCTATCCGTAAATTTATTGATACGGCTGGAGTGTCAAAACGCGATCAAATGATTGATGTGGCGTTGTTAGAATCTTGTATTCGTGCTGATTTAAATAAAACCGCCACTCGAATTATGGCGGTGTTAAATCCATTGAAATTAGTACTTACCAATTATCCTGAAGGTAAAACGGAAACTGTTCTAGCAGAAAATAATCCAGAGGATGTAAATGCTGGGCATCATGAAATGATTTTTTCTAGAGAAATTTTTATCGAACACGATGATTTTTTAGAAGAATGTCCTAACAAAGTTTTTAAATTGGGCATCGGTAAAGAGGTTCGTTTAAAAAATGGATATATCATTAAGGGTGAAGAAGCAGTAAAAGATGCTTCTGGAAAGGTTGTCGAGGTGAGATGTTCGTATGACGAAAAAAGTAAGAGCGGAAGTGGTTCGGAAGAAAGTAAACGTAAGGTACAAGGTACGTTGCATTGGGTTTCGGCATCACACAATGTGCCTGCTCAAGTAAATGTTTACGATAGATTATTTACCGTTGAAGCTCCAGATGCCGAAAAAGAGGTGGATTTTAAAACCTTGATTAATCAAGATTCTTTAACCGTATTAAATAATTGTAAAATAGAATTAGGGTTGAAAGATGCAAAACCACTAGAACGCTATCAGTTTCAGCGTATCGGGTATTTCTGTGTGGATAAAGGTTCAACACCAGAAAACCTAATTTTTAATAGAACAGTAACTCTAAAAGAGGGTTGGTAAAGAATATTGAAGTCCTAAGACCGAAGACGTTATTGAGTGTTGGCTTTCCCTCTTGAAAAGGTAAGGGAGTATTTTTTGAAGACTAAAAACTGCTAATTGAAGACTAAAAAAAATGGGGAAAATATACGTTGAAGGCATAAAAATATACGCTTATCACGGTTGCTTTAAAGAAGAAACCTTGATAGGAACCAACTTTTTGATAGATGTTGAATTGGATGTGAATTTACAAAAGGCAGCCGAATCGGATAATTTAAACGACACGGTAAATTACCAAACCGTTTTTCAAGTGATAAAAAAGGAAATGGAAGTCTCCTCAAAATTATTAGAACATGTTGCAGGAAGATGTTTAACCAGTTTGTTTAGTGAATTTTCAACCATAGAAAAAATCACCATTAAAATTGCCAAATTAAATCCACCGCTTGGTGGACATATCAATGCTGTTGCAGTTAAATTAACTCGAAATCGAAACTAAACAAAATAGTACAGTAAAAAAATGTTCAAAGTGCGGAGAACCTTTTGGTTGTCAAAATTTAGAACGTGGCTGTTGGTGCGAAAATTATAAGTTATCCCAAGAACAACTCAATTTTCTTAAACAACATTTCGATAATTGTTTGTGTGAAAATTGTATAAACATGATGTTAAAAAATGGGTTTAAATACCTAAATTAATAAAGGATTTATTTTTTTTAAAATACCTTAAACTACCGTTGTTTTATAGTTTTTTTTGCCCCAATTTTAATGGGTAAAACATTAAATTATGGAAAAAATTAAGTTATTACTGGTCGAGGATAGGGATGTAATTCGCGACTGTCTTAAATTACTGTTAAAACGTTCAGACGAAATTGAAATTGTTGCAGCTGCTGCTGATGGTTTGGAGGCCCTATTTTATGCGCAAAACGTAAAATACGATGTCATATTAATGGATTATTGCATGCCTGAAATGAATGGTTTTGATGCACTTAAACACATTTTAGAAATTAATCCTGATGCTCGGGTAATTATGTTTTCATTCATAAATAATGCTTACGAAATACGTGAGCTAATGGAAGAGGGCTCTTATGGCTATATCAATAAAGATTCTGAAATCAATGTGTATAGAGAGGCCATAAAAGCTGTTTATAATGGGGAGCTATTTTTAGGTACTATAACGCAAAGTGTGTAAACTAGAAAAAGTTATTCTGAAAAATTTTGAC
>JAVHRO010000134.1:0-31628 GCA_036171675.1 Vicingus sp.
ATATCATTATATTATTAACAATCAGTATGTTAAATGCTTTTTAAGGCTCGACTAACTAACAATCAATTCTTTATTTTTATTATTGTAGAAGAGATTTATATCTTTACCCGTTGTGCATTTGTAAGAAAATTTGTCAATTCGAGTGAATTGCACGATTGAAATGAGTGAAATTTGTATCGAGACCACGAAGTAGCATCAATACAAAAGTTAAAAAATAGGCAATGGATTGATAATACAAATTTTTAATAAAAAAGGTGTGTTCTCGATACTTTTTCTTTCAGAAAAAACTCGAACTGACACTTTTTTTATTAAAAATTCTTCTAAATGCACAACGGGTTATATCTTTTTGTAAATACACAAAGGGAGCTTTCAACGATTATATTAAGGAGTGCTCAATGATATAGGGATAATTTTTCCATTTAATATTAATGGACTTGCTGTGCTAAATTGATAAATGTATTGTGCCATTTGAAGGGCATTAACATCGGCAACATAATCGGGAAAAGCTTGGTTGAGCATTGGGGTTTGAACTGCTCCCAAAGCCAAACAGTTAATTTTAATACTAGATTGTTTATATTCTTCTGCAAGGGTTTCGGTAAGATTTGCTAATGCCGCTTTTGTCGCGCTGTATGCCGAAAGCCCTGAAAATTTAACACTTCCTTGAAAGCCACCCATGCTCGATATATTAACGATGTGCATGGTTTCTGAACTTTGATGGCATTTAAGTACTTGTTGTATTACTTCAACCACTGATAAAAAGTTTACGTGTAAAAGTTGATGCCAGTCGCTAGCTGATGTCTCCAAAAATGGTTTATGAATAAGCATTCCTGCATTATTGATGACAATGTGAAAATGTTTATTTTCTTGTTTAAACAACTTGTTTAGTAATTCTGAACGATTGTCAATCGCAAAATCAATTTCGTAAATTGATGGTTGTTTTTGATAGTTTTCTTGACAAAAATTTACCAAAGCGTTGAGTTTAGCTTGATTCCGGCCAATTGCAACCACATGATAACTGTTTGCAACAAATAATTTGGTAAGTTCAAGTCCAATTCCACTTGTTGCACCTGTTATTAATACGTTTGTCAAATTCTACCTCCTTTGTTAAATGCTTTTTTATAATATGGACTGTCTAAATTTGAGATTACCACTCCACTGCTGGTTGAAGCATGTATAAATTTGTTGTTTTGTAAATAAATACCTACATGTGCACTTTTTTTTCCGTCAATATCAAACACTAATATATCGCCTTCTTCGAGTTTGCTTATTGACACCTTTCTTATTTCCTTGGCAATTTCACTGGTGGTACGAGGCAATTGTTTTTGGTAAACATTTAAATAAAGCATATTACAGAATCCGGAGCAGTCAACCCCATTTTTGCTTGTGCCCCCATATTCATATCGAACACCGAGCCATTCATTAATAAATGAGTATAATGAAATAGTGTTAATTTCATTAGGTTGGACTTCTAATAGTTTGGCAAATTTTTCTTTAACAAAAGCTTCTCTTGTTATTTCATGTTGTTGAACCGTTTTTTGTGAACTCTTGCAAGCCAATAGGGTTAACGCAAAAAAGAATATGAGTAAATTAAATTTCATACCCTATAAAAGTAACAACTATCAGAAATAAAAAAGACCTGATGAATCAGGTCTTTTCAACAATGCTTTTTTAACAACTAGACCACATCGTAATCAACCACCAACCTCTCTGAAGCAGGATGTGATTGACAAGTTAGGATGTACCCTTGTTTCACCTCTTCATCAGACAATGAATAGTTCATTTTCATAACAGCTTTACCTTCTAACACTTTAGCTTTACAAGTGCAACAAACAGCTCCTTTGCATGAAAACGGAGCGTCCACACCTTTTTCTATTGATGCATCCAAAATAAAAGCCCCATCTGAAGCTAATTCAAATTCAAATTCTTCTCCATCCATTAAAACTGTTACTTGGCTCGTTCCATTAAAATCGTTAACTACCGTCAATTTATTTTCATCATTCTTAATAGGAGTGGTAAATAACTCAAAATGTATTTTTTCGTTGGAAACACCTAAAACAATCAACGAATCTTTAACAATATGAATCATTTCTTCGGGACCACATAAGTAAAAACCATCCGATTTTAATACCTCATCGTTAAGATTTATCAATTCGTTTACTTTCTTATTGTCAATGTGTCCATGATTAATTTCATTCGGGGTATTTTCTCTACTATATATATAAGTAACATTAAATTGATTAGGATAATTTTTAACGAGCCCATCGATTTCATTTTTAAAAATGGTTGTAATGATGGTTCTATTTCCGTAATACAACTGGAATGTTCCCCCTTGGTTAAGGGTCGATTTTATCATGGATAATAAAGGGGTAATTCCACTTCCGGCAGCAAATCCAACATATTTTCCTTGAGGATTCGAAATTACAAAATTCCCAGCAGGCAACATCACGGATAACTCCTCCCCAACAATTAAATTATCATGTAAAAAAGTGGACATTTTACCTTGATCAATTTTTTTAACCGCAATTCTAAAATCGCTTTCGAATGGCGCACTGCACAACGAATAAGATCTTCTTATTTTTTCACCATCTATTACTTTTTGAATAGTGATATATTGACCAGATTTATAGTTAAATTCATTTTTATCAACATTAAAAGCAACCGAAATAGTATCATCTGTTTCTCTTCTAACATCTTTAACTTTCACCACCTTAAATAAACTCATCTTTTAACTTTTTGGCAAAAATAAACTTATTAATTAAAAAAATATTGATTGATTTAAATTACTGTGAAAACAAAAACGAAATAAATATATTCTTAACAACTGATTGTTTTCATACTATTTTTATCAAATTTATCAGTAAACTTGTGTGTTTTTTAACATAGAATTATGGAAGACCCTAAAAAATTAGAAGAATTTCAGGTAAAAATTGATGCCGACACTAAAATTGAGCCGAAAGATTGGATGCCCGAAGATTATAGAAAACACTTGCAGCGACAAATTTCACAGCACGCCCATTCTGAGGTGATTGGTATGCAACCCGAAGGAAATTGGATTAGTAGAGCCCCGAGTTTAAGGGCGAAAGTTGTTTTATTAGCAAAAATTCAGGATGAAGCTGGACATGGACAATATTTATATTCGGCCGCTGAAACTTTAGGAAAAAGTAGGGATGAATTTATTGAAGAATTACAAACCGAAAAAGCAAAATATTCAAGCATTTTTAATTACCCAACACTAACTTGGGCTGACATGGGTGCTGTTGGTTGGTTGGTAGATGGAGCAGCTATTGTAAATCAGGTTTCGTTACAACGAACTTCTTATGGTCCTTATTCTAGGGCGATGGTTCGGATTTGTAAGGAAGAGAGTTTTCATCAACGACAAGGTTATGAAATAATGGCTCACCTAGCAAAAGGAACTCCCGAACAAAAAGCTATGGCACAAGATGCGTTGAATCGGTTTTGGTGGCCTTCAATTATGATGTTTGGCCCACATGATTCTGATTCGCCAAATACAGGAAATGCTGTAAAATGGAGAATAAAACGAGAAACCAACGATGAATTGCGTCAGAAATTTATTGATAAAACGGTTGGTCAAGCCGAAGTTATTGGCTTAACCATTCCTGACCCTGATTTAAAATGGAACGAAGCACGTAAATCATACGATTTTGGAAAAATGAATTGGGATGAGTTTTGGAATGTGGTAAAAGGAAATGGACCTTGTAACAGACAACGACTAAAACATCATGTTGCTGCTCACAAAAATGGCGAATGGGTTAGAAAAGCTGCTTTGGCTTATGCGGCAAAACAAAATCCCACCCCAGCCCTCCCAAAGGGAGGGAGTGAAAAATTAGAAATTAGAAATTAAAAAATACATTTATGAGTAATATAAAAGATAGTCAAGGAGATGTTTGGGAAGTTTTTGTACAAAGCAAACCAGGATTGCCTCACAAACATGCAGGAAGCGTTCATGCAACCGATAAAGAAATGGCTTTACAAAATGCCAGAGATATGTACACCAGAAGAAACGAAGGAACTTGTATTTGGGTAGTGCCATTAGATGCTATTGTTTCTTCTTTACCGGAAGATAGTGGTTCGTTTTTTGACCCTTCGGATGACAAAGCATATAGGCATCCTACGCATTATGTGATGCCTGACGGAGCGAAACATATTTAAGCCCCTCCAAACCTCCCCGAAGGGGAGGCTTATGTAGAGGAGCGAAAAAAAGGAATTTTAATTAAATTATTAAATAGAAACTTAAAAAAAACATCCAACTAAACTTGCATGAATAGGCAGGTGTGATGGAAACTCCTCCCCTTCGGGGAGGTTTGGAGGGGCTAAATATTATGACAACAAAAGAATCTTTAATAAATTACTGTTTAAGAATTGGCGACACAAGTTTAATTCTTGGTCAACGCATGAGTGAATGGTGTAGCAATGGACCAATTTTGGAAGAAGATATTGCCATGACTAACATTGCTTTAGATTTATTTGGTCAAGCCAGGACTATGTTAACTTATGCTGGAGAAATAGAAGGGAAAGGTAGAACGGAAGATGATTTAGCATACAGAAGAAATGAACGAGAATTTTACAATACATTATTATCAGAACGACCAAACGGACATTTTGGAGACACTGTGGTGAGAAACTTTTTTCAATCTGCTTATTTTTATCATTTACATACCGCTTTAAGCTCAAGTAAAGATGAAATGATTGCTGCTCATGCAGCTAAATCGTTAAAAGAAGTAACCTATCATTTGCGTCATAGTGCTGAATGGATAGTTCGTTTAGGAGATGGGACTGACGAAAGTAAAGACAAAATTCAAACTTCAATAAATGAAATTTGGGAATATACTGGTAATCTGTTTGAAATGAATGAAGTAGATGCTATCTTAATTAAAGAAGGAATTGCTGTAAATCAAGCTGAAATTAAAGCCAATTGGGATAAAACTGTTGATGAAGTTTTGGAAAGAGCAAAATTGATTCGTCCAAAAGATGGGTACATGCAAACTGGAAGTTTAAAGGGTATGCACTCAGAATATTTAGGTCACCTTATTGCTGAAATGCAGTTTTTACCAAGAGCATATCCAAATGCAAAGTGGTAAAGCCTCCCCAGCCCCTCCGAAGGAGGGGCTTGCGTAGAGGAGCGAAGATTGAAGCAAAAAAACTTTGCGTGCTTTACGACTTTGCGAGAAAATAATTAGCGAGAAACTAGAAACCCGAAACCTTGAACTATACCAAAGAACAAATATGGAAATTTTTGGCAGAAATTCCTGACCCTGAAATTCCTGTAATTACTATTGAGGAATTAGGGGTTCTTCGTAATGTAGAAATCCAACAGGAAAAAGTGGTTATCACCATTACTCCTACTTATACGGGTTGCCCTGCCATGAAACTTTTTGAAGATGAAATTATTTTAGCTCTAAAAAATAAAGGCATAGAAAATGTAGAACTAAAAATGGTTTATTCACCTGCTTGGACTACTGATTGGATGACCGAAAAGGCAAAAGAGAAACTATTAGCTTATGGAATTGCTCCACCACTAAAAGGGACTGAAGACAAAGGTGTATTGTTCTCCTCAAATTTAAAAATGGTAGTTTGCCCTCGATGTAAATCAAAAAATACCGAGTTAAAAAGCCAATTTGGATCTACTGCTTGCAAGGCCCTTTATACTTGCAAAGACTGCTTAGAACCCTTCGATTATTTTAAATGTATTTGAAATCAGCATTCGTTTTTTATGAAAACCATCATCTTAAACTATTACAATACGACCATTAAACCAACTTTCAAATTAGCACATACAAATTTAAGGCTTGGAATTAACCCAACTAAATCATATCGTTCTGAATTTCAATACTAATAACAACCCGTTGTGCATTTGTAAGAAAATTTGTCAATTCGAGTGAATTTCACTCATTTCAATCGTGAAATTTGTATCGAGACCACGAAGTAGCATCAATACAAAAGTTAAAAAATAGGCAATGGATTGATAATACAAATTTTTAATAAAAAAGGTGTGTTCTCGATACTTTTTCTTTCAGAAAAAACTCGAACTGACACCTTTTTTATTAAAAATTCTTCTAAATGCACAACGGGTTAATAACAATTAAAATGCGTTTAAGAATCCAGAAAATAGATGAAGCAACCATTTTCATTCATTATCGTCTTTAACAATATCATGACTTATTGTTAATTTTGTAAAATCTGTAAAATTCATTTTGATGAAGAAATTATTATTATTATCTATTGTTATTTTATTTGCTTTTGCACCCAATTCATACGCTAGTCACGTAATGGGTGCAGATATAACATATACGTGTATTGGGGGTAACCAATACCAAGTAACCCTTTCGCTTTATAGGGATTGTTTTGGGTCAACTATTGGTACTACCCCTCAAACTGTTGATATAGCTTCTTCTTGCGGTAATGTAGCGGCATCTTTAAATTGGGTAAGTACCACCAATGTATCACAAGTATGTTCATCCTCTTCTACTACTTGTGATGGAGGCTCTTTACCTGGAACTGAACAATATGTTTTTACCGGAATTGTAACATTACCTCCTTGTAATGATTGGGTAATGTCGTGGAGTTTATGTTGTAGAAATGCTACTATTAACAATTTAGTAACTCCTGACTCTTGGAGTGTGTACGTTGAAACAACACTTAACAATGTATTGGCATCATGTAACAATTCGCCACAATTTTTATCCATTCCAACCCCATATCTTTGCTCTAACCAATTAACTATTTATAATCATGGTGCATCAGATGCTGATGGCGATTCGTTGTATTATCAATTTACAACACCATTAGATGGACCAGGAGCTCCAATCGGATTTAATTTAGGCTATTCACAAGCTGACCCAATTATAACATCAGCAGGAATGAATTTGAATCCTGAAACCGGTGAAATGTGTTTTACCCCATCTCAATCTCAGATATGTGTAGTGGCTGTAAAAATTTATGAATATCGTAACAATGTATTAATTGGAACTTACATTAGAGAAATGCAAGTGGTGGTGGTTAATGGGTGCACCAATTCTGCTCCAAGTGCAGGTGGAGGAGTGCCAACTTGTGGAAATGTAGGAGGCATTTCCAATCTGACTGCTGGACCAACTGTAGTTCAACAAGATGCTAACTCGTTTTCTATTTGCCCATTTGATCAAATCTGTTTTGATGTTAGTTTTTTAGATCCAAATGGTGATTTAATTACTGTAAACTCAAATATCGCTTCAGCTATTCCTGGAGCAACTTTTAATATTACAAATAACAATACAAACAACCCCATAGGTCATTTTTGTTGGACTCCAACACCATTAGATTCAGGTAAAAATATTTTAACTGTTCATGTAAACGACAACGCCTGTCCTATAAGTGCAAGCCAATATTACACTTATGATATTACAGTATTTGACCAACCTTATGCTGGACCGGATCAAATTATTTGTGGACCACAATGGGCACAACTCAATGCCTCCGGTGGTGCAGGTTATACTTGGTCGGTATTATCAGGTTCCCCTTTAAATCCAGGTGTAAATATTACCTGTAACCCCTGTGCAAACCCTCAAGTTAAACCAACTGTTACAACAACTTATGTATTAACCAGTACCTTAACTGCAGCATGTATTAATACCGATACTATTACTATAACTGTTGTTCCAGATTATTTTGTAATTCCTTTTGGCGATACTACTTTGTGTGATTATTTATCTACTCCAATTGGAGTAAATGTGGTTCCGGCAATGGGAACATATACGTACAGTTGGAGTAATGCTTCTACGTTAAATAATTCTACTATTTCAAATCCAAGTGCTTCACCAACTGCTACAACAACTTATGTTGCAACAGTTACGTCTCCTTTTGGATGTGTAAAAAAAGATTCTGTAACCGTTAACGTAAATCCACCCCCAACGTTAAATTTAACCCCTGGTGATACTGGAGTTTGCTTAGGTAGTTCACTAAACTTTGATATACAATCAACTTGTGCTTATACCTTAGAAATGTTTGATTCTTTTGGTGATGGTTGGAATGGACAGACCATTTCTGTTTACGACAATGGAGTATTTGTAGGTACTTATACAGTTTTAGGCACAGATAATAATGGAGATTGGAACACCGTTACTTTTCCTATTACCAATGGGAATACTATTTCCATCATAAACAATAATGGTACGGGATTTCCATATCCTGATGAATGTTCATTTAATTTAATTAATGGTTTAGGAGTTACCCAATTTTCTGTAGCACCATTTAATATGACAAGTATCGATGGAGAAACCATCTACAATGGTATTGGAAACTGTGGACCAACACTATCCAATTATACCTTTAGTTGGTCGCCTTCTTCTGGATTGTCATCAACAACCATTCAAAACCCAGTAGCTGCCCCTTTAACAACGACAACTTATACCGTTACCCTTACTGATGCTAGTGGTTGTACAGTTAACAGGAGCCAAACGATAACAGTTGTTCCAAACTACACCTTAACCACTACTCAATCGGACAATACCGTTTGTTTAGGAGAAACTGTAAACTTTACTGTTTCAACAAATCCAGTAGGAGTGTACAATTATTCGTGGACTCCAGCAACAATAATGGATAATCCGAACAGTTCAACTCCCACAGCAACCTTTACTACACCCGGTTTAAACACCGTTATTGTTAATATAGATAATGGTGGTGGTTGTATGAAATCAGATACCATGTACGTTACGGTTTCTCCATCTTATGCTCCAAACATTAATATTATAAACAATGATACTACTATCAGTTGTAACGGTAATGTACCAATAAATTTAAGTTTAGGAGGTGGAATTCCTGCAACTTGTGGAGCAAGTTCTTCTACAGCATGTTCTGGACCAACTACACCACGAACCGTTGGAACTGCAACAGGTGCAAATGGAACATCCACATATCCTGCTCCTTATGGAAATTATTGGAAAAATGCAAAACACCAATTTTTATATACTGCCGCTGAGCTTAATGCCTTAGGTTTTATTGGAGGAAAAATAACCCAAATTGGATGGGAGGTTACAGCTATTAATGGAACTACCGCCTACAATTCGTACACTATAAAAATGAAATGTACTGGTGCTACCAGTTTAACAGCATGGGAAACAGGATTAACTCAAGTTTTTAATCCAAAAACAGTAAATATCGTTACTGGGTACAACATGCATACTTTAGATGTTGCTTATGAATGGGATGGTATTTCGAACTTAATAGTTGAAATTTGTTACGATAACTTAGCTACGTCTTATACCAATAATTCAATTACTCCATGGACAACTACTTCTTTTGTTTCGAGTATATATTATTACTCAGATAGTTCCCCTGCTTGTCCAATAACAACTACAAGTGGAAATAGTACCAACCGACCGGTAACAAGATTTACCACTTGTCCGACCACACCAAATCCAGCTGCATTTACATATAGTTGGACTCCAACTTTAGGAGTATCAGACCCATCTATACAAAATCCAGTATTAAGTCCGGGTTCAACAACCACTTATACAGTAACTGTTACTGATCCTGTTGGAGGTTGTTTTGATACGGATTCTATTACAATTACCACAAATTCGGATGCTACCCTGTTGTTAAGCTCAGCAAGTGGTACTGACGCTCAAACTGTTTGTATCAATAGTGCTATTACTAACATCAGTTATACTATTAATGGTGGAGGAACTGGAGCAACTATATCTGGTTTACCAACAGGTGTTACAGGAAGTTTCAATGCTGGAATTTACACAATTACTGGCACCCCTAGTGAAACTGGAATTTTCACCTACATGATTAACACTACTGGAACTTGTCAACAGTTAGCTGATACAGGAATCATTACGATAATTCCTGATGCAATAATATCATTATCTTCTGCAGTTGGCACTGACGCTCAAACTGTTTGTATCAATTCTGCTATTACTAACATTACTTATAATATTGGTGGTGGTGGAACAAATGCTATCATAACAGGATTACCAACTGGAGTAACTGGAACGTATAGTGCAGGAGTATTTACCATAAGTGGAACTCCAACCACCATAGGTACTTTTAATTATACTATTAATACCATTGGTAGTTGTATACAAATTTCTGCAATTGGAAGTATAACATTATTAGACTCTTTACATTTAAGCCCAATTAATTTAAGTAGTGATTCCATTTGCCCAAATGACACCACCTCAATTTCTGCAAATCCTGCTACTGGAGGTTCAGGTGTTGGTTACACATACACATGGTACGATAGTCACAATAACGTGGTGGGGACAGGATTAAATATTATTGTAAAACCCACAACAAATATTGAAACATACACTTTAGTGGTGGGTGATAATTGTACCACACCATCAACCAGCCAAAGCGTTATTGTATATTGGTTACCTTTACCAAAACCTAGTTTTATGGTTATAAACACAGCGGGTTGTTATCCTGTGTTAGCATCATTTATGAATACCACTCCGAATTCTGCAAGCATAAACTCTGTACAATGGAATTTTGGAGATGGTCAAACATCCAATAACATTGTAAATTCAGATCACTCTTATACTACACCAGGTTGTTTCGATGTTAACTTAAGTGTGACTTCGATTGCAGGATGTTTTAGAGATACTACCTTACAAAGTGCAGTTTGTGCATATGATTATCCTATTGCAGATTTTACCATGAGCCCTCAACCGACTGACGTAACCAATCCATTTATTTCGTTTACTAATCAAAGCTATGGAAATACAGAAAATTTCTGGAGTTTTACCAATGGAATACCATCTTATTCGTTAGATGTGAATCCAATTTCTGAATTCCCATCAGATACACCAGGAACATATTTGGTTGAATTAGCCATTGCAAATAGCCATGGATGTCCTGATACCATTACAAGAACAGTAGTTATTGATGGTTTATATTTGTTCTATATTCCAAATACGTTTACTCCAAATGGCGACGATAAAAACGATTTCTTTAGACCTTACGGTGATGGGGTAGATTGGTCGAAATATCATTTTATGATTTTTGACCGATGGGGTGAAAAAGTTTTTGAAACAGATAATGTTGAAGAAGGCTGGGATGGAACATACAAAGGAAATCCTGCTCAATCAGGAGTTTATATTTGGAAGATAAAGGCTAAAGAACTATACCGAAACGTAAATACGGAACACTCTGGTCATGTAAACCTAATTAGATAAATAAAAAAGGGTTAGAAAAATTTCTAACCCTTTTTTATGACTTCACATTTGAATTTCATTTAAGCAATAAGGGCATTATTTGTTAGCGTTCGTATAATTTCGATTTATGACGAAACAACAATACCTCAACTTGATTATCGTTTAACATTTCTATCAATTTTATTCTATTTTTAAAATTGTTCTGTTCAAAAAAATTATCGTCGAACCAAGATAATATTTTCCTATCCGGAAAATGTTTTTTTAAGATTTCATAATCTCTATAATCAGACGAAATATAACAAGGGAATAAATTATTAGCTAATGTATTATTAATTTTTTGTAACTCAATTGATAATTCCTTTGAATTAAGTGTATATAATCCTGGCCAATTCAGGTAATAACTTACGTTAAATCCTGCTTTCTGAAAATCTTGAAGCAAATCCATCTCCCCATTCTCAACAATAAAATTAGAAGGTTTTAAGTGATGATTATCACAAATTGACAACAATCTTTCCAATGCTCTTTTTTCGTTATTTACATTAAGATTTTTAAAATCTAACCAAAAATGTAATTTTTTATTTTCTTTAGTTGATTCTATGTAGGTACTTAAATCAAGCCCTATTGACTTCGCTGGAGGATGGTTGACGTCAAATACATCTGTGGAATCTATATATTCCACATCTAATTCAACTCCATAATAATCGTGTTGAACTTCGTTTAATTTTTCTATACTATTGGTTCTGTGTACCCAAATTTTTTCGTGATAAACCATTTTCAAAAACCCGTTGGAGTATACCAAAAAATAGAAGCAAACACTTATAGTAAGCAAAAATAATATGATAGCCTTTTTATTCATTTTCAGTTAATGAAACATTTGGTCAAAATCATTTCCATCCTTGACAATTCGTTTACGTTCAACAAAATTTTGATTAAAAATACTTCGTTGTGGTTCATTTCCATTGAATGAGATGTTGGCCATATCTGCTATCGAAAATATTAAGTCATCTGTCATGTATTTTCGATCTTTAAATTGTTGTACTTTTTTTAATTCCTCTAAATTGTTTGTCCAATACGTAAAAGGAATTAAATACATCGGTTTACTCGATATAGCTTCACTATGACCTGCCATATCGACGGTTTCATATACATCGTCACCATGATCTGATAAATAAATCACTGATGATTTTTTGTCGGAGGACGATTTTTTTAGAAGATTAATTATTGATGACACTATATAATCATTATAAAGAACTGCATTATCATAAAAATTTATTGTTTTCAATGCTTCATTTGTATTGTAGATAGATTTAGGATTGTCTTTAAAAACATCATACTTTTCTGGATAACGATTTACATATTGAACATGTGTCCCCAGCAAATGAACAACTATGAATTTTTTATTTGTATTTTCTTTTAATACTTCAGTTAAACTAGGAAAGACTTTCTCATCTAGTGATTGTTGTTCTAACTCTCCTCCTAAATTAGTAAAGTATGTTTTGTCAGCGGTTTTTGCAATGGTAGTAATCAGGGTCTCATAAATACCTACAGGGATTTGATTTGTAATCCAATAGGTTTTAAATCCTGCTTGTTTCATAATATCAATTATTGTACCGTCAAACTTTTTATTAGGGTTTTCATAATCCCCAAGCGTCAACACTTCTTCTAGTGACGAAATAGTATGGGTATGTGGACTAATTACATCATTAAATACCACCAATTCATTTTTCAACTTAGCTAATTCTGGATTTGTTGGTCTGTAATAATTGTAAAGTTGGAGATGCGTTTTTGTAGTAGATTCACCTATAATAAGTACATAAGTTTCTCGTATATTTTTGGCATTGTTACTTTTGGCATTTAGTGCTTTTACTTTCTCAAAATTTCCTTCACCAAAACGTTTAAATGATTCCGACTCATTTTTATAATTTTGATACGCTGAATAAGTTAAATAAACCATATGCTGCTTGTGATGATTTGAATTCACATAAATTACCGAAGTAACTAACAACAGTACCAATCCAAAAACACCTTTTTTTAATTTATTATTAAAAATTGCGTTAATCCAAAGCCCAATTTTTTTTGTTATTGTATTGTCAAACAATAATACAACGTCCTTTTTAATACTATTAATAACTTCTTTTCTGTTGTAATCAATGATTAATATTTTAACCCCTTTTAGAATAAAAAATGAAGCCACTACAAGCACAAAAAAAGTAATGATAATTTTACTATTTAGATATTCTTTTAAGTATTCAGAAAGCTCAACAGCGTTTGTCTCAAATAAAATAAAAATTGTAGAAGTGGTCACTCTTTCGTGATAAAGCATTACATAACTCCATTCAAAAAATGAGAAAAAAACAGATGCTGAATAAACCAAATAAACATAAATTATCTTAACTATTTTATTAGGAATTAGAAGTGTTCCTAAATAGAGAATCAGATAACCATACAAAACTCTTTCTGGGGTAAAGTTGGATTGTATATTTGCTTTTATACTTAATAAGAGTATCCAAACTGGGACAATCAAAAGAATTGCACTGTATTTTATCAAAAATTTGGGCATCAGCAAGTTCTTTTAATATACTTTAATTGGTAATAATTAGTTTTTCCATTCTATTAAACCCACTGCTATTTGAAAATCTTAATGAATAAAACCCTGAAGAAATAGATGATAAATCAAGATAATTATCCAATTCATTCAAGTTTTTCATTAAAATTATTTTTCCGCTATTATCAACCATTTGAAGTTGGATAGGATAATTAATGGAATGAACAATTATGCTTGAATTTGTAGGATTTGGAAAAATTCTTAAAGCAGTATTATTAAATAATTCCTTCATTCCAATTACTGCAATATCATTATTAATAACTACGGTAAATTGTTGATGTTTAACAATAGTATCTATTCTTATTACCATTAGATCGTTCAATCCCATTCCATATCCATCAGTAGTTCCTGCTAAATACATAGCTCCATTTAATCCCATTGCAAAACCTTTTGATATTTCATCATAAAGAGCCCCAAACGTTGACCCTTGCCCTCCCCAATTACCCCCTGATGTAATCATAAAAATATGAGCATCTTTTTTCCCTCCCCCATAAGAATCAGTATATCCAACATTCATAAAATTTCCATTTGCTAATTCAAAAATATCAAACCCTTCTTCATTTTGAGGACTAATAAAAGGTTGCTCCCATACAGTATTTCCATATGCATCAACCTTCACAACGTAATAATCTAAATCACCAGGTCCAAAACTCGTCGATTTTCCAGTAAAAACTACTCCACCATCTTGCGTAGTGGTTAATCCATGAGCAGATTCTTGTCGTCCATAACCAAATAAATTATCCCAAAGTAAAACACCATTTTTATCAAACTTCAACACATAAGCTTGAGATGAATCCGTTAAGGTATTTTTTATTCCAGCAACTACGATAGTTGAATCAGAAGTTTCAATAAGAGCATTTCCTTTATCTACCAAACTTCCTCCCACAGTTCGAGTCCATAAAGTATCACCAAAAACATCGGTTTTAACAACATAAACATCGGAAAATCCTGCTGAATTAGTATATGTTTCACCACAAAAAACATAACCACTATCATAGGTTTGTATTACGTCGTATGCAAAATCCCAATCATCGCCACCGTAGGTTTTTTGCCATTGAAAATTTCCTAAACTATCTCTTTTCATAAGCATGGCATCGTAACCACCGTTACCGTAACTATTTGAAGATACTGCAATTATAAAACCTTTATCATAAGTTTCTTTTACCGAATAGCCCCAATCGTTATTACTACCACCAAGTGCCCAACTCCATTCACGATTGCATGCCGAATCAATTTTTAATAGATAAACATCAGTATTACCATCACCACTGCTTGCCGTAGAACCCACAACAACCAATCCGCCATCACTAGTAGCAGAAATATCTTCACCAACATCATTGGCAACCGAACCAAAAGTATATAAATGGGCGATGGTATCTTTTTGAGAAAATCCAAAAAAAGGCAAACAAAACAATATGAATGGTAGCAATCTATTCATTTATTGCTTTTCTAATTTTGACTAGCTTGGTAAGTAAATTTTCTAACTTGTCTAACTTTAACATATTAGCGCCATCACTCAAAGCAATTGCTGGATTTGGATGAGTTTCTATAAAAATACCATCAACACCAACCGCAATACCAGCTTTAGCAACGGTTTCAATTAATTCAGGTTTTCCACCAGTTACCCCAGATGATTGATTAGGCTGTTG
This sequence comes from Vicingus sp., assembly GCA_036171675.1. Classification (GTDB taxonomy): domain Bacteria; phylum Bacteroidota; class Bacteroidia; order Flavobacteriales_E; family Vicingaceae; genus Vicingus. The sequence continues at coordinate 15,408 of JAVHRO010000134.1, forward strand.
CAATGAATGCGTAATATCCAACACAGTTGGAGCGAAATTTTTCATTACAGGTATACCTCTATAATCAATTACCAAATCTTGATAACCAAAAGTGGTACCTCGTTCAGTAAGCCAAACGTTGTTGTTTCCTGAATCTATAATCTTATTAACAGCAAATTGCATAGCCTCTGCCGATAAAAATTGACCTTTTTTTATGTTGACTACTTTACCTGTTTTTGCTGCGGCAATCAATAAATCGGTTTGACGACATAAAAACGCTGGGATTTGCAAAACATCAACATATTGAGCTGCCAACTCACATTCTTGGGCAGTGTGAACATCGGTTAACACAGGAATTTTTAATTGATCTTTAACTTTTTTAATTATTTCTAACGCTTTTTCATCACCAATACCAGTAAATGAGTCTATTCTTGAACGATTGGCTTTACGGTAAGATGCCTTAAAAATATAAGGGATTTCTAACTTGTCGCAAATCATTTTAACGGTACACGCTATTTCAAAAACATTTTCTTCGCTTTCCACTACACAAGGGCCTGCAATTAAAAAGAAATTACCAGAATTTGTGTGTTTTAACTGTTCTAAATTGTTCATCATTTTATTACTTTTTATCAAAAATACGCCTTTAATCCTAAAAATCCATTATTGCTGTAGGTGCTAGATGGCAGCAAATACGAACCCATATTGTTGGTTCCTGCAATAATTTGAAATCGATTTTTTATTTGTTTTGCAAAGGTAAACCCTCCATTAAATTTACCATAACCGCCATATATTAAATTACCTTGAACTATAAATTTTGGCGTTAAATTATACTGAATATTAGTATAGAATAGTGGAAAATAATTAGCCAAAACTCTATATTGAAGTCCGATTACTGCTTTAAACTTAGTATTAAAACTATGCTGAAAATTAATATTTAATGAGGTAGGCAATACAACGGAATAACCCCCTAGGTCTTTTTTTGTGGAAACATACTCTAAAATCGAATCCTTAGATAAGGATGAAATAACGCTATCATTGATATCAAAAATATTATCAATTTGAACCCCTTTAAATTTAAAAACTGTGTCTGCTTCAATTTGAATGGAATTATCGCTCCATTGAATAAATCCCAAATCATCAATATCAATCGAGACTTTATTTTGGTGATTAAGGTTAAACTCCGTAAAAAAATTGGTTGATATTCCTATTCCATTAAATGCCTTCAGTCCCTTATTTGTGGAGTCGCTACTGTTGTATATATAATTTAAATCAAGCAAAAGTTCATTACCTAAATTTTCAGTAAAAAGACTTCCGCGTGGAATGGTAATGGCTTGATGTTCTTGACCCTTTATTATTGAAAAAACAGCACCTTCTTTTGCCGATTTGCCATTACTTTCTTTATAATTAATAAACCCTATATTTAGCTGTTGGTAGTTTAGGTAATTAAAATTGGTTGATCCAATTTGAGCATTCTTTCCAGCAAATTGTTTGTTGCCATCAAAAATAATTTTTACCAAATCGCTCGAAATTTTAGCATCGAAATGTTCAGTATGTTCTATTCCAACTATCCATGAAAAATTCTTACGATGTAGGAAAGAATCAACCGGAATTTCTACCTGAAGATTCAAATTAAAATCACCCCCAACCACATTCCTATCGTGTAAATTAGTATACAAATTATCTTTGTCATCGCTGCTTATTGTTCCTCCAAAAATAAATTTATTGATAAATTGGTTATTAGAAATGTTTGAGCCATAATCGAACGAACCAGATGTAGAACTATTTAATGTTGGAATGGTATCAGAAAAAAAATTACTGATTTGTTGAGTATGCCCTTTAAAACCAGCAATGCAAAAGCAACCAAAAAGTGTTATTTTCCAATTCAAACCAACCATGATTAATTAATTTGATAAGAAAAATCACCAACTACTTTGATATCAATACCATATCCATCATAAATTTTAATGAATTGTGGTTGTGAGGTAGTATTGAACGCAATTTTTATAACCATTTTTTTTGTCCGATAAAGCGCTTCCACATTGGCCGAACTTAATGGCACTGATAGCACTGACATTTTTTTTGCGGTAACTTTTAAATTAGCATCAACAGGAGCAGAGGCGATGTTGTTGACCACAGATAAACTTGAAATTACATTGGAATACTCGTCAAGTAATTGAAGACTTAACGTTGCATCAAACGGATAACCATTGTTAGCATAAATAAGCAAAGTTCCTTCATTAATATTTCCTGAAGAACTTTTTTCTAAATTGAATGTTGACGTATTTACCAAAGTAAGATTGTTTGCTACTAACGACAGCGGGAATTCAACCTTTAAATTGGTTTTTAGAGGATGTTTTTTAAAGATAAAATCGTTGCTTCCAGAAATATTTCCAAAAGGATTAATTAACAAATTAATGTCGTATTGTAATTGATTTGGGAACAGTTCAATTAAATTATCGATGTTTGAATTCGCAGTATTCAAGGTAGTCTGATAATGGGTATAATTAACCTCTGGAACAATGGGGGTTTGTGTTGCTCTATTAATATTTATGGGTGATCCAATAATCGCATGAGTCAACGGAGCATTGGCTCCTGAATGCGTATTAATTGTTTTTAATTGATTAATAACCAATTGAGCATCTACGCCAATACCGTTATCAAAAGTTAACGACACATCAAGGTTTTCAATGTTTAACGTTCCATCTACTATTCTATCAAATACCGAAAAACCCGTAGTTTCAGGTCCAAAATGATAACTCTGACTACCAAAATAGCCTCTTACATAATAAGGCACAACATCAATTAAAGTATTATTGAACTTTATTTTCTGGCCTATATTAATATTTACCGTTGAGCCATTGGTATCAACCGAAGCCACCGCTTTAGTAACCAACGTATTGGTTTTATTTCCGGCGATTCCCGTTAGTTTTAAATCATAATTACTTATGTCAAAACGCTTTTTAAAATAACCTGGATGCGAAGGACTTCCAGCATCAATTAATTCCGTAAAAGAGAGGGTGTCACCAAATTTAGTTGCACTTAATATTTTATAGTTTACTAAGACTTTTTCTTGAATGTCATTAAAAATTTCAAGTTCGATAAAACCTGACTCTATGGTTGCAAAGTTCAACTCAACACCATTACTTACATTTAACGCTCGTTCTTCGTCATTGCTGTAAAATGAATCTCCCGGACCAGCAATTAAGTTAAGTGGGACGGTATAAATTTCGGCAATCGTGGTATCAGGAATTTTAAACAACGAATCAACGTTTATATCAAAAATATTGGTGTTATAAACAATTTTTAAGGATGTGTCAGCATTTACTTGAAGCACAGAATCAGGCAATAAGTTGTTTAGCGTTAATGTTGTATTTAACAATGGAGCTAAAACAGAAACATCCCAATCAGGTTTTTCTATTGCCTTTCTGCAAGAAATACCTAACGTTAAAACAACCAGTAATGTTAGTAAAAATCTCATTGATATGATTTATTCTATTCAGTAAAAATAAGCAAACTTTATATTTTAATGCCTAATACGCATATATCATCCAATTGGTCTAGCTTTCCTTTCCAATTTTGGAAATAATTTTCTAGAACTATTTTCTGCTCATCAATGGGTAATTCGGCACATTCAATCAACTTTTCTTTAAATCTTTTCGATTTCATTTTTTTACCTTCTTCTCCTCCAAACTGGTCGGCAAAACCATCGGAAGAAGCGTAAATTAAATCGTTTTCTTCAAGTTGAAACAACACATTAGTAAAATTATTTTGATTTGCATACGCGCCAATAGGCTGTTTATCCCCTTTAATTTCAATAATTTCTTTATTTCTAACAATATAAATGGGGTTGTTTGCACCCGAAAAAGATAAGGAAAGTTTTCTAAAATTGATTGAAAAGAGCACTGCATCCATACCATCTCTAACCAAGTTGTTTTCGTCAGAATGTTTATTGATGGTCTCAAAAACCTGCTTATTTAAAAAATCCAACGCTTCTGCCGGTGAGTTTATATTTTTTTCTTTGATGGATTGATTTAATATTTTTATTCCGATTAAACTCATAAAAGCACCTGGCACCCCATGTCCTGTGCAATCGGCAACACAAAAAACAACCAATTCTTCGTTTAACTCATTTTCGCGTGTAGTCGATAATTCAGCTAGCCAATAAAAATCACCACTAACAATATCTTTTGGCTGAAAATACACAAAAGACGAAGGCACTTTCTTTTTTAATACTTCCGAAGGAATAATCAGTGCTTGCTGAATTCGTTTTGCATAGTTAATGCTATCAATTATTTCTTTGTTTTTTTCTTCAATAATTTCATTTTTTGTGACCAATTGTTCGTTAGAATGCTTTAAAGCCAACCTTGAAATAATTTCCTTTTTTGTTAAATTAAAGCGTGTACGAATTAAAAAAACAGAAAACATCGCTACAGCAAAAATTAACAACCCTCCATTCACCATTATCTCTTCAACAGTTAATGGACTATTCAACTTAAGAAATACTAAATTGGCAATAATTGAAATAACCATAACAATTACGGAAAAATACATTCTATACAACACCAACATGCCCGATCCAATAAATAGCGCCAAATATGCAAAGGTGTGCTTTTGAAATTGAGCAACATCCATAAAACTCCACATGTAGGCGTTTTCGATAGAAATTAAAACCACGGGAACAAAACCAAGAAATTCAGTTGGAATTTTCCCTTTTTTATGTCCAAAAATTGCCATTAAGATAATTGCCGAAACTGAAATTCTAAAAATTAGAAAAGGTTTCCATAACGCTGGATAAGTAAGGTAATCTGCAGCAAAGAATACTAAATTAAAAATTACCCCAACCCAACAAGTAATGAGATGATACTTTTGAATAGATTTTTCAATTTCTAACTTCCAATTTTCTGTTTTAGCCAATGCTGTCATTTGTTATTTTAATGAAAATAATACCCAAGTTAATAAAATTATTTAGAACGAGGATGGTAGTCTAAAATAGCTTGACGAAGGTATTCCCTATCTAGATGTGTATAAATTTCGGTGGTAGTTATTGATTCATGACCTAACATTTCTTGAACTGCCCGTAAATCGGCGCCGCCTTCTACTAAATGTGTAGCAAACGAATGTCGGAATGTATGTGGACTGATTGTTTTTTTAATCCCAGCCTTTTCACATAATTGTTTAATTATGGTAAATATCATAACTCTTGACAATTTACCACCACGACGGTTTAAAAACAGAATATCTTCACTGGATTTTACTATATGAGGTTGGTGATTACGTATGTTTTTAATATAAATATTAATGTGTTTAATGGCTATGCTTCCAATAGGAACAATTCTTTCTTTATTTCCTTTACCAATAACATGAATAAATTCTTCTTTAAAAATTAAATTGGAAAGTTTTAAATTCACTAATTCCGAGACTCTCAACCCACAACTATACAAGGTTTCTAGAATGGCTTTATTACGCTCGCCCTCAGCTGAACTTAAATCTATTGCATCAATAATTGCATTAACCTCTTCGATGCTCAACACTTCGGGCAGCTTTCTACCAATTCGAGGAGCTTCTAATAACTCTGTTGGATTATCATTAATGATATCCTCAATTATTAAGTATTTATAAAACGCCTTTAGTCCAGACAAAATTCGTGCTTGAGTTCTGGCACTTAAACCAATCTCGCTAATATAAATTATAAATTCTTCTAACTGTTGTTGAGTAATTTTTTCTGGATTTATATCCCCACCTTTTAACTCCACAAATTGTTCAAGTTTAATGATGTCAGCCAAGTACGCTTCAACGGTGTTTTCGGAAAGTGAAAGCTCCAGTTGTATATATGCTTTAAAGCCTTTTATGAGCGAATTCCAATTCATGATTATCAAAGGTAATTTTTTGCGTATTAAACCACCAATAAAGTAGTTGATTTGTTAGAATGTATAGTTATAACCTAACCCAATTATATAATTTGTCCATGGGTTATTTACATTCATTTCTTTATCAATCATATAATAAAGATTTATTCCGTGAAATTTGTTTAGTTCATAATCAATACCAGCCTTGTAACGAACATTATTGATGTACTGACCCATTTCGTAAAACCATTCACTTGAAACGAAAGGAGAGTATTTTTTATTCAAATCGTATGAAACACCAACTTTGCTGCGCAACATATTGGTAGGTATAGAACCATTTATACTTGTTCCCACATCTTTATACGTGGATTGATATTGTTCGCGTAAGCTAATTTTGAATTGTTTAAATTTTATTTTATATCCCAAATAAAAAAAGTAACGATGACGATGGCTATATGAATCGTCGAGACGTTTAGTTTGTGTAAACCTGTAAAACGTACCTACCGAGAAGGTTTTGTAAAACTTATAATCTATGCCCAACTCAGCATAACTTGTTCCTAGTTCAGAAATATTTTCAAAGTACCTAAAACATTGAGTGTACTGAGCAGAGAATTTTTGTGTAATTTTTTTTTCGACATCCAAATTAACCCACAAACCGGCATCGTTTACTTGTGTTTTGGCCTGACCACAAATAAACAAATCAACAAAAAAGAAAACTATTTTAAACAACAATTTATTCATAATAAAAGACACGAATAATAGCAGTATCCCTTAAAAAATCAACTTTACTAATTGTAATTCGATTAATTTTTATACCTGTTCTACTTTCTAAATCGGCAATTAGTGCCTCATGAAGTTCTGGTTTTATCATTTCAATATTTTCGTATTGAATAATTTTTGAAGCCTCTTTTTTTATTAATATGTTACTTTCTAACACATAAGTAACCGCAATAATTATAACATTTAATAATGATAATTCGTCCCAATTTCCTTTACTAATCGCTGTAATCAATCCAATAGCAATTGCTAAAAACAAATACGTCATATCTTTCATGGAAATACCTTCGGTTCGATACCTTAACATAGAGAAAACGGCAAACAAACCAAATGCAGCCCCCATACTCATCTCCACTTTGTTCAACAAAAAGGTAATTAAGAAAATGATTAGGTTGAAGATAAAAAAAGTGAAGAAAAATTCTCTATTTTTATAAATTGGGTAATAAATAAAACGTACTAAAACAAATACAGACGCTAAGTCGATAGTAATTCTTGTCCAAAATTTTACGTTTAATTTTTCGAATAATTCGAAACCAGTACTTACTAATTCTTCATTAGCGATTTGTAAAAGCCACATTTGTTATTTTTTTAATTGGAATTAATTGAGGATTGAAATTATTATGTTTTATTTTTTTAAAAAAAGTAATCACTCCAAAACAATATTTGCTTACCGAGCCTTCTCTAATATGAAGTTTTTTCATCAGTTTGATAAATGGTGATTTAGTTGATTTTTCTTGTTTTGCTTCTGCAATTACTAAATTATCAATAAACTTACTTTCATTATTATAAATATAATGAAGGTTAATGTCCAACGTAACTCGTTCTGGCGTAGTTTTATTTACCAACGTAATTCGTGAATAATTTACCCAAATTTTGGGCTCAAGATTTTCAGAATTCAAGGTTGAATTTTGAGTCAATAATTCTTGCGCTTTATCTTTTATTAGTTGATTTATTTCAGTTTGTTTTACCCTTGTTTTGATGGTTCGTCCCTTGTTATTTTTAAATTTTATTTCAAAAAAATTCAAGTTGGACTCGACGTATTTTCTAAATCTAATTTTATATCGATTTAGTTTTCCGCGTTGATGTTTATGGTACAAATCAAAATCAGGCGTATCAAAATACAACGATTCATATTTACTTATGTTGTTTCCATTCACATTAAGCACTTTATAAAATGGTTGAAGCTCAGCTAAAATTGAGACCAAATCCTTATTATGAAAAACAAACTTGGTATCCATTCTATCCATCAATTTAACACTATCCATTTCCGTTAATGAAATAGAATCAAAATTGGCTAATATGGATTTTAATTGTTCCAAGATTAATATTGGTAAATGTATTTTTTTGTAAGTATTAATTGACCTGTGGCATCATAGGTTTTTCGTTCAGATTTCAACCCATTTTTGTCGTAACTATAAACCGATTTTTTTATGGTTTTACCTTTATCGTCGTAGGTTATTTCTTGAGTTTTTTCACCTAGGGCATTATAGGTATAACTTGTTCTTTCAAGCATTTTCCCTTTACCGTCGTAAACGGTTTCTGTTGCTGTTTTCTCTTCGTTGTATGTGGTAAGAGTTTTTGTTTTTATTATTCCCTTTTCATCATAAATGATTTCTTCTATAACATCGTTGTTTTTGTTGTACTTATGAGATTCTTGTTTTTTTAGGCTTCCATCTTTGCTATATTCTTGCTCTTCAATCACATTACCATTTATATCAAATTTTTGATACGCATCTTTTCTTGTTTTTTCTTTGCCTTCAATTTTAGGGTCGGTAACATTTACGGTAACACTTTTAACTTTCAATTTTTTAATCTCTTTCTTACTTTGGGCAAAGGCAACAACAGAGGTGATTAAAATAAGCAATACAACCAGAAATAGATTTGATTTCATAACATTAAATTTTAATTATAAATGGTAATAGTTCCAACATCAACGACTTGTTCCTTTTGTGTGATTTTTGCACCAACCTTAACAGCTATTTTTCCAGATGGGTTGGTTAGGGTTTTGTCTTTCGAATAAACGTAAATAGTATAATCTCCCTCACGTAAATACTTGAATTCAAATTCACCTTCTGGCGATGATTTTATTTTGTTTCCATAACTCGTATTGGTACTATAGATAATATAAACATCTACATCAGCACCTACATATTCGTTACTTAGAGAAGTAAATGTTGCGTTATAATTTTGCACCCATATTTTCCCTCTAATCGATGAATTACCTCCTTCTCCAGCTTCTTTTTTACAAGAATTACACAGAAATATCAGCATCAATATTGCTGTTATGTTGAATACCTTATTTTTCATTTTTAAATTAATTTACGTAAAATTAACTCAATATTAACCATTATTTTACAACTTGAATTTATGAAAATAAACTTGGTTAACTCAATTATAATAAGATACGCTGTTGTAATATTATCTATTGATATTGGTAATTCTTATTTCAAGTCACTTCAAATATAACATTCCCCTAAGCCATTCACTAATGCTAATAGTAGATGGATTTATATTGTGTAATTTTTTCAAGGCTAATAATTGGCGTAACACAAATACTAAAAACAGAAAAATGATTTATAATACAAATTTTCAATAAAGGAGGAGTCTTCTCAAAACTTTTTCACAGAAATTGAGATACTATAAAGGTTGCCTTATACAACGAAAATATTTCACTAAATGAATGAATATAGCTTATAGAATATGTAATTTTGAATCATTCTAAATAATTTTTAACAAACTTAAATTTAAATTATATGTATCCACCAGAATTAGTTGCTCCTATGAAAGGAGAATTAACCAAAGCAGGCTTTGAAGAATTGACAACAACCGAACAGGTTGATAATGCAATAAATATAAAAGGTACTACATTTGTAGTAATTAACTCAGTATGTGGTTGTGCTGCAGCAAATGCCAGGCCTGCGGCGAGAATAGCGATTACAAATGACAAAAGACCTACAAAAATAGTAACTGTATTTGCTGGTGTTGACGCAGAAGCTGTTGCACAGGCAAGAAAATATACCTTGCCTTATCCTCCATCATCACCAAGTATGGCTTTATTTAAAGATGGTAAATTGGTTCACTTCTTGGAAAGACATCACATTGAAGGTCGTCCAGCTGAGATGATTGCGGAAAATTTAGCTTCGGCTTTTAACGAATTTTGCTAAAATAAACTACTTATTATTTACTTTTTTAGAACAATTTGATTTTTGATACTTTTTTTATGTACTTTCGTTAAAATTTTTTAAACATAATTATGAAAACTGGTACAGTAAAATTTTTTAACACAACAAAGGGTTTTGGATTTATTAAAGACAACGAAACTGGAGAAGAATATTTTGTTCACGTAAGTGGCCTAATTGATCAAGTTAAAGACAATGATGAAGTAACTTACGATGTTAAAGAAGGAAGAAAAGGCTTAAATGCAGTAGATGTAAAAAAAGCTTAATCTTTTAAAATTAAAAAAAAAGCCAGCTATAAGCTGGCTTTTTTTATGGAGTTAATACCATCCTATTTACCTAATTCTTCTTTAACCATTGCAGAAATAATTTTACCATCGGCCTTACCATTTAATTTACCCATAGCTAAACCCATTACTTTACCCATATCGGACGCAGAAGTTGCTCCAGATTGAGCAATAATTCCTTTTATTACTGTTCTTACCTCAGCTTCATCCATTTGTTTGGGTAAATAGGTTGATAAAACGTTGATTTGAAACTGTTCAACATCTGCCAAGTCTTTTCTATTTTGCGTTATATAAATTTCCAAGGCGTCTTTTCGTTGCTTAACTAGCTTCTGAACCAATTTTTGACCTACTTCTACTGATATTTCTCCATTACCACCTTTGGTCGCCTCCAATAACAATTCCGATTTTACTGCTCTTAAAGCGGCAAGTTTATCTTTATCTTTTGCCAACATTGCATTTTTAATGTCGAGATTAATTTGTTCTGTTAAGTTCATTTTTTTTGATTTTATTAATTATTAGCCAATATTAAAAAAAAAGTCGTTTCAAAATTAATAAGAAACGACCTTTATTGTTATTTGTAAGTTATTTTCAATCTACATTGTCATGTAAAAAAGAGTTATCGTCTTTTAATTTTGGCACACCATCTTGATCATCAGACAATGTAAATCTTGACATTTTATTTTCGGAAGAATGCGGCAATGATGTTAAGGTAATTTGACGTCGAACGTATGCAGGTTCTTTTTCCAAATCGGTTATTCCTGATGGAGTTTTCATTCGTCCACCAAGCTCTTTTACTCGTCTTATTCTTTCAGCAGAAATTCTTTTTTGTTCTTCTTCTGGAATCCTTTTCGTGTAAACGGGTTCATCTAGATTTGTAGGAGTTTCTGTAGATGTGGATGATGCACTAACCGAATTATTAATATTATTTACTTCTTCATCCATCACATCATGCAAATTCCAAACAATTGTGTCTTTTTTTTCATCCTCCTTGTCATCTGGCGTTAACATAAATGGACTTTCTTGTTCAGCATCTTCATTCAAATGAAATTGAAATTCTTCCACGTCTTCTTCTATCTGGTTAACAGTTTCATTCAACTCAAACTTAAGAATAGATTTCTCTTCTTCAATTTCATCTTGAACCATTTCATCGTTAAATTCCTCTTCCAGCTGAAAAATAACTCTTTGAGGTTCTTCTTCATTATTTACTTGTTCAACAATTTCTTCTGGTTCAAATTCTAATGTGGGTTCTGATTCCTTGCTCAACAAGAAAGGCTCTTCATTAACTGGTTCTTCAACTTCGTTCAATTTATTCTCCACTTCTACTTCATTAACCACCAAGTCGTTTGTAGGATTATTAAATTCTAGGTTGTGAACAATTTTTTCTGGATTAACAGTAAAGTCAGTTAATTTATTTGGATTTGACCCAAATCCAGTTGCTATTACTGTAACAGAAACTTTGTTTCCTAAAGACAAATCGGTTCCATTACCCCATATAAGTTCAGCAGTGTAACCTGCTTGTTTTTGGATATAATCAGTAATCTCATCAATTTCATCCATGGTAATTTCTTCCTCACCAGAGGTAACATTAAGAAGTATAAAATTAGCTCCTTTAATTTCATTGTCATTTAATAATGGCGACTCTAGTGCTTTTGTAACAGCTTGAATTGCTCTATTTTCACCTTCGGCAGAAGCTGAGCCCATAATAGCAGTTCCGCCATCTTTCATTACAGTTTTAACGTCTTCAAAATCAACATTAATGTATCCAGCAACAGTAATAATCTCAGCAATTCCTTTTGCAGCTATGGTTAAAATATCATCTGCTTTTGAAAAACATTCACCCATTTTTAAGTTACCATGTATCATTCTTAACTTATCGTTATTGATAATAAGCAAGGTATCAACATGTTTTCTTAGTGCTTCAAGACCATCTTCGGCTTGTTGTTTTCTTCTACGTCCTTCAAATGAAAATGGTATGGTTACAATTCCTACAGTTAAAATCCCCAATTCTCTAGCCAATTGAGCAATTACCGGAGCAGCACCGGTTCCTGTTCCGCCACCCATTCCAGCAGTAATAAAAACCATCTTGGTATTATTTTGTAAAATATTTTTTACATTCTCGATATCTTCAATTGCAGCATTTTTACCTACTTCTGGATTAGCACCAGCTCCCAAACCTTCAGTTAAGGTGGTTCCTAATTGAATTTTATTAGGAATAGGACTCAATGCCAATGCTTGAGCATCGGTATTACAGATTACAAAATCAACACCGTTTATTCCTTGGTTATACATATGGTTAACAGCATTGCTACCTCCTCCACCAACTCCAATAACTTTTATAATTGATGCTTGATCTTTTGGCAAATCGAATTTCATAATTTGTTTTTTTATAGTTTATATAAATATTTTATTTTTAGGGTAATTGATATTGTATATTTTATTTAAATTCAATCAGCCTTGGTATTTCTATTAATTGTCTCCGTCTTCGAAAAACTTGGTTCCTACATTAAAAATTTTATCAAAAAATCCCCCTTTCATTTTGGTTGAATGTGTTTTTACACTTTCGTTTACTTCAGGTTTATTTTGTTCTAAGGTTTCAAAACCTTTGAGAACTAAACCAACACCTGTAGCAAAAATTGGGCTTGTCATATTTTCGGCATTACCTTTTGCCAAATGTTCGTTTGGATAGCCAATTCTTGTATCCATTCCTGTTACATACTCCATTAGTTGAGTAATATGTTTTAATTGTGCCCCACCGCCTGTAACAACAATTCCGCAAATTAATTTGTTTTCGTAGCCAGAATTTTTTATTTCGTAGTAGATGTGTTCTACTATTTCTTCCATTCTTGCTTGGATAATATTGGCTAAGTTTTTTAATGAAATTTCTTTGGCTGGTCTTCCTCTTAAGCCTGGAATTGAAACAATTTCGTTATCCTGACTTTCACTAGCTAAGGCCGAGCCAAACTTTATTTTTAATAATTCCGCTTGATTTTTTATGATACCACAACCTTCTTTAATGTCTTCCGTTATGATATTTCCACCAAAAGGTATTACAGCAGTATGGCGAATTATACCATCTTGAAAAATTGCAATATCAGTAGTACCTCCACCTATATCAACCAAAGCAATTCCAGCTTCTTTTTCCTCCTCACTTAACACCGCTTCAGAAGATGCTAACGGTTCAAGGATTAATTCTTTAACTTGTAACCCTGCTTTGCTTAAGCATTTATAAATATTTTTTGCAGCTGCAACCTGACCAGTGATGATATGAAAATTGGCTTCTAAACGAACACCAGCCATTCCTATAGGATCTTTTATCCCTTGTTCGTTATCGATAATGTATTCTTGTGGTAAAACATGGATAATTTCGTCACCAGGAAGCATAACCAATTTGTACATGTCTTCAATGAGCAAATTGATATCGTTTTGACTTATTTCATTTTCTACAGAATTTCTAACACGTATACCTCGATGTTGTAAACTTTTAATATGTTGCCCAGCAATACCCACATTAACCACCTTAATCTCAACGCCTGATTTGGTTTCGGCATCTTCAACTGCCAATTTTATTGATTCAACCGTTTTGTCAATATTCGAAACCATACCACGTGAAACACCAATTGACTCGGATTTACCCATTCCAAGAATTTCGAGTTTACCATTTTCGTTTTTACGACCAACAATGGCAACAATTTTGGTTGTTCCAATATCTAAACCTACTACAATTTCTGATGATGTGGCTTCCATATTAATTATAATTTTTTGTGCAAACTATTTGGTTTTTATAATTCAAATTGACTACCGAATACTCATTCCAACCTGTATGTGGCAACGCTTTTTTGTAAAACACCATAAGTTTATTAAACTTGGCAGATAGATTATCTACTCCACCAAGTACAATTTTATGATTTCCTACCTTTGGTATGAGTTCAAAATCCATTTCTTTATTAACAAACACTTGTTCAATTTGTGCACTCCAAAAATCAGATTTGTTGATGTAATCGGCCAAAATAAAAATATCATCGAGTAGTGTTTTTTTTGCCAGCGTATCAGATAATTGTGTAATATTTAATCGATATCTGGTTGAGTAGGGCTCGTTAATAAAACCATTAAACACAAGTGTTCGTGAGGTATATTTAGATGATAAAGGCATTAATCGCCCATTATCATCAATATAATAGCTTTCATTTTGACTAAAAATTCTGGCTATTGGGGTACGTTGAGTGACGTCAATAAATAGTTTTCCATCTATTGATTTAAACACTTGAGCATCGCTTATTGATGGATTATTAGAAATTCGTTTTTCAATTTCCAACACATTAAGTTGATTAAAATATTTAGTTCCCGAAGAATTTAGATAGGTAATTTCGTCCTTAATATCCTCGAAATTCACGAATCTATTGTCGTTATCGTAGTTGATGTTAATTTTTAAATTGTTCGTATTAAAAATTTGGTTTTTTTGCGATTTTTCGGCAAATCCTAAAACCACCACAATCGAGACAATGGACAAACAAAGGAGGAGTATTTTTAGAATTCTTACTATCATTTCTCTTTTGTTTTTAAAATGGTCGAAATAGGTTCAACAAATACATCAATATCACCTGCACCAAGTGTTAGCAAAACTTCAAAATTGGTTGATTCAATATAAGGCATTAACTCTTTTTTACTCAATAATTTTTTGTTTTTACAAGTGGCTTTATCCAAAATTAGCTGAGAAGTGATTCCAGGAATTGGTAATTCTCTTGCTGGATAAATGTCTAATAAAATGAGTTCGTCTAACAAGGATAAGGAAGCAGCAAATTCATCTAAAAAATCTCTTGTTCTAGAAAATAAATGAGGCTGAAAAATTCCTGTAATTTTTTTTGACGGGTACAATTCTTTAACCGAAGAAATACACATTTTTAATTCTTCCGGGTGGTGTGCATAATCATCAATATAAACCAATTTAGGTGTTTTAACGTGGTACTCGAACCTACGTTTTACACCCTTGTATGATGCTAGAGCTGCAACAATTTGTTTGGTATTTAGTTTCAATTGTTTGGCTACAACATAAGCAGCAATGGCATTCTCCACATTATGAATTCCCGGAAAACCTAGTTTTATAATTTGTCCGTCAATTGAAAGGATGTAATTGCCGTCCTCAATTTTTATCTTGGTTGGCGAATAATCTGCATTAGTGTGAACATGGTACGTAATGGTCTTTGAAAATGTAAGTTTACTTTTCATTTCAGGCTTTGTGATTAAAACTCCATCAACAGCCAATTTATTTACAAAATCCTGATACGATTTTTGCATTTCCTCTTTATCGCCATAAATGTCTAAATGATCGGCATCAATTGAAGTTACCACCGAAATATTTGGAGATAAGGTTAAAAATGAACGGTCAAATTCGTCAGCTTCAACAACAACCGTTTTAGCTTTAGGATTTAACAACAAGTTTGAATTAAAGTTTAAACTTATTCCACCTAAAAAAGCAATGGTATCCACACCACATTCGTTTAACACATGAGCAATCATTGACGAAGTGGTTGTTTTTCCATGAGTTCCAGCAACGGCAATGGTGTAATAATTTTTGGTAATTAATCCCAAAACTTCTGCTCGTTTATAAAGTCGAATATTTTGATTGATGAAAAACAAATATTCTGCATTATTTTTTGGAATTGCAGGGGTGTAAATTACAATTGAACCTTCTGAATTTGATTTAATTTCAACAGGAATTTTATCCAAATTCTCATCATAATGAATAGAAATTCCTTCTTGCTCTAGTTGTTCAGTTAGCGAAGTTTTGGTTTTATCGTAACCTGAAACCTTACAACCTAACGATTTGAAATAGCGAGCTAAGGCACTCATCCCGATACCTCCAACTCCCAAAAAATAAACGCTATTTACGCTTTTTAGATTCATAATCTTTTTACAACGAAATACTACTGAAAACTAGCTTTAAAACCAACAAATTTAGCTTAACTATTTACTGAGTTGAAATTGTAAGTATTAAGAAATGCACAAAGGGTTGTTAAAAAGATTGGGAAATTAAATTCAAGAATTATTGGCACTAGCTTTTCTCTCAAAAAGTTTATTGAATTGATTAAAGAGTCGCTGCATCACTCTCAAATCGTCTGTAACAATTTCTGCCGTACCAGTCATTTCGGGAGTAAAAGT
>JAVHRO010000135.1:0-1693 GCA_036171675.1 Vicingus sp.
AATTTACGATTTATTTATACCACACCATTAACAACCACTAGTAATCAGCCTCATACTGCCACTGATGGTCTAGAAACCATGCGAATAGAACCCACTGTTGCTACCACCCTTACAGCTCCAAACTTTGGAATGGTAGGTATTGGCGATTTTTCACCAATAGGACCAAATGCTGCTACTACCGATATGGTAAACGCTAAACTCGATATTGATGGCGATTTACGCATTAGAACCGTAACACCAAATAATAACCTTACACAAATTTTAGCTATAGACCCTACCGACCACAACCGTGTACATTGGATTGATGGTAGTAATATGGGTGGTACTGTAACTGCTGACAATGGATTAACTATCAACCCCACTAATAATGTTCAATTGGGGCAAGAAATCATAGCTGGAACACCCGTATATGCGGGTGTAGCTTCTTTTCTTCATTCAACAGAAGTACCTATAGGACAATTTGACTTAATGTTTACATCTACAAATCAAAATATACCTGGAGAAGGAAGGGTTTCAATTGGACTTACTCCTTTTGGTGGTGGTGGGTTCTTGTCAACTTCCAAAGTTAGTGCTTGGAATTTTACTGAGCAATCAGGAGGTCATTTTTTTACTTGGTTAGATCCAAATTCAACAGGAATGGCAATTCCTACAATGTATTGTGGAGTACAAGGTACTGTTATTGGTAATCATGCTGATAAAAATATTTTTGGTGTTTATGGGGTTGCTTTCTCCCATTCGTCACCTAGTGTTCGGGTTGATGGTGTAAGGGGAGAATCGTCTGGTAGTGGTGTAAATATTGGTGTAAGTGGTCATTCAACTATTGGTAATGCTTTTACAAGAGGAGGCGAATTTATTAGTAAAGGAATTGGAAGTGGCATTTGCTTACCAAATCAAAGTATTGGTGTTTATGCAAAAGCTGATGGTAGTTCTATTTCAAATATTTCTGTTTATGGAGAGTCAGTTGGATCTAATGGATGTGCTACTGCCAATAATTGGGCTGGTTACTTTAACGGTCCTGTTTTTGCAAATGGATCCCCGGTTTCCTCTGATGCAAGATTGAAAACAAATATTGAAACTATTGAAAATGCAATTGATATTATTAACCAACTAAACCCTGTGAACTTTGAGTTTAATAATACTATAAAACCTAGATTAAACTTACAACAAGGAAAACGATATGGATTAATTGCTCAAGAGGTTGAAATCATTTTACCGGAATTAGTTGGCACTTCAATTTTACCTGCTGAGTACGATAGTTTAGGTAATGAAATTGACCCATCTTTTGAATTTAAAACTTTAGATTATGAAAATTTTGTTCCAATCATAATTGCAGGAATGAAAGAACAACAAAATAATTTAGATTTGAAAGATTCTATAATCGAAAATTTAGAAAATCGATTAACTTATCTCGAAAACTGTATTGCACGAGCCAACATATGTAACGAAGGCAACAAAACCATAAATAATGAACTAACTAATAACGTAAATTCAAAAAGCATTGAATTGGTAAACACCAACAGCATTATTTTAGACCAAAACTTACCAAATCCTTTTGCCGAAAACACGGTAATTAATTATAACATTCCTTCAGAAGTAACTGAAGCCAAGTTGTTATTTTACGACTTAAACGGGCGCATTATCAAAGAACTCATTATCGATGAACGTGGCGAAAGTAAATTGACTGTTTATGGTG
>JAVHRO010000136.1:0-8229 GCA_036171675.1 Vicingus sp.
GGTTGCGTATAAGGCAAATATACACGCAACTGGTTGCGTCAACCGAGTTGTTATGCACAATAATAAGCGACCGCAGCCATCCAAAGAATATGTACTACATTGTCAACTATTACGTGCCCCCAAAATTTACTTATTTCGGGTTGAAACTTTCCTGTAACTCGACAAAACCAAGCAATCATATAAGTTCGGTCTTGTATGTAGTGCTGTGCTGCTATTAAAAGCAATCCAATAGGGTTGATACTTGTGAATAAGAATGGAATCATATATGTAAAAATATGAACCAAGCAAATCCAACTGTTTTTCTTTTTGTTTAATGCCATCCAATCGTTTTGGAGTAAATAATCCCCGATTAAGTGGGCATAAATCCAAGGCAAAGCAAATCCAATCATTTTATTTAAGTATTTAATTAATAATAAATTACTGTGCATAACAGCACCTATAAGCAATACAGCCAATAAACTTTCGTTGTAACTTGATAGCGTGGTGCATGGCTGTACTGCTCATAGCTGCAACACGTTACAAGCAACCCTATGACGACAGTGCAAACATTAAACGACAACGGTAAAATGAACGAAAGAACAATTTTGGCAAAGCCATTTGGCTATCCTTCGCAAAAGCAAAAGAGCTGCAAAGCCAACGCACAAGCCAACGCAATTTGCAGCACATTTGCTTTTGCCCCACCGCACCCAAAGCCCACCCACCACCCTGACAAACCGACTAACAACAACAACCTTTGGAATATAAAAAAAATAATACTCTTATCATTTCTACTTTTTACCTGCTTGACAGGTTTTAGCCAATCATACCTTGGACGAGTAACTAAACAGGTTAATTTCCGAGAAGGTGCAGGGACTGACTATCCAGTAATTTCATCACTCAAAGCCGGGACACAGATTTTTATTGTTTCCCTCGAAACGGAAAACGACTTTTACAACATCATAGATATTGCCACTGACAAAGAGGGTTACATACATAAATCGTTTGTAAAAGTTGGACAAGAAATTGAAAAAAATGAGCAAGGGATGTTCACCCCAAGCGGACAAACAGAAAACTACAACCCCGAAATTGAAATCTACAACAATACCAAACTGACCTTGACCCTTAAACTAAACAGCGAAACATACTCTTTTGCTCCACAACAAAAAAGGACAATAACAATGTCGCCAGGAACTTGCAATTACAGGGCATCAGCTCCAAATGTAATTCCAAATATTGGCACAGAATATATGCAAAGCAATCAAGGTTACACTTGGCAATTTTATATCGTAACTGAAAGAAGATAATTATGTATGTAAATCCAATAGAAATTTTAGGCTTATCAAATGCCACCGATACAGCGAGCATTGATAATGAAATTGTAAAAAAGGCAAAACGCAAATTGTTTGCAGACATTGACCTGTCTGACAATGGAGTGTTTGAGTATTACGGACTACAACTCACAAAAGGGAATTGTGAAAAAGCCATTGACGAGTTAACCAACAATGACTTCAAAGAGTTTTATCTGTATTTGGCGAACAACAAACCGCTGAATGAATTTTTAGCAAGTGGGAAAGAAGCCATTTTCAAAAACTTCAAACAAGACAGCATTTTTAAGTTGCCTGAATTTGTCAAATTCATAAGTCCATATTTTGCACCGAAATTTGATAAAGCATTATTAACGGCTTTTGAAAACGATAATGCCGACCTTACAAAAGCAATTTTAAAAACTTCAACTTTGATTGCACAGACAGACTTAAATTCAGCGTTTAAGAGTGTTTCAAATAGCATTCAAAATAAAATTGCTGAAATTGACGAAATAACGAAAGATATTAAAAACGAAGAGAGTGCTTACGATGAGGATGACATTGAAGAAGTTGTTCATATAGTAAAAGAACATTTCCCAACCAATACACTAAACTGTTTACCTCAATATTTTCAAAGTCAAATATTGAAAATTGCAAACTCAATAAACTATCTCTCCAATTCTATTTGGGATGCATTTGATACTACCCAAGTTCCAAATGATTTGACCGAATACTTGTTGACTTTAAACATTGGAGGATTAGACCGACCAACATTTGAGAACAATTTTAAAATCATCAGTAAAAAGCATAATGAAAGAAAGGAGCAAGAAAAATATGCTCCAATCTTAAAAAAATATGCTGTTAGCTTAATGGCACTTCGCAAGTTAAGAGAGGAAGTTGAAAATAAAACAAAGCAACCCCAAGTTGCTATTAAGCAAATAAATTCAATACTATCAATTGATGAATTAAATGCAACTCCTTCCGTTTTAAGTGAAATTCGCAACCAAATTGCAATGCTTTTTCGTGGTATTTCTGTTTCGATTTGGAATAAGTATAGTGAGTTAGATGAATCTATTTCATTGATACGAATTGCAATGACCATAAAAGTTGATAGCGAAACTAAAGATGAATTAGGCGAAGCGTTAAAACAACTTTTGGAATTAAAGCAAAAACAAAAAGATAATGAGAAAAACGAAATACAAAGCTTAATTAAGATGATTGAAAATATTAATTCTCAAATAAGTTCACACGGAATGATAAATATTAAAGCAGATAAAGTTAAAGAAATGTTGAACGAAATATTCACTGATAAATTAATCAACTCATTAGCAGAATCAAAAGAATTAGCTTTAAAGCGTAATTTATTTTACACGCTTGAAAAAACTTTAGTAAAACTGGATGCCTTTTACTCAAACAGTTTTTTTAAACGCATAAAGCCAATTGGAAATAATGACGGAGAATTAGCTGTAAGCATTGAAAAAAATATTTCAGGAGTAGAATTTAAAGCAAAAAATGTATTAAACAATGTAGGAACAGGAGTTGGTAAAGCGAATCAAGCAATGGTTAATAATTTACCTTCGCAACTAGTCGGTATAATATATTTGATAATTATAATATTCATAATTGGTTTAATTGCCTCAATATTTGAATAGCAAACAGCAGTTGAAAAAAATTATTTATTCAACAATAACAAACAACGAAATAATATGCAAGAAATAAAAAAAATCATTCCAAAAGTGCCACAGGCATATCTTGATTTTATGAATCAGATATTTGAAATTGAAAAGAAAGCTACCAACCTAAAGGAGGAAAATTCTATTCAGAGAAATTTAAATAAAATCAAAGGAATTCTTGAAGAAGAGTTTTTCAAAGGAACTTCTGCACTTGGTTTTACTTATCACAATCCATTAGGGGAAAGTTATTCAGAAACAAGAACTGACTGCGAAGCGACAATTTCAGGGACAGGGGTTGACAACCTTGAAATAATTGAAGTGATAAAACCAATCATTTTTTACTCTTATCAAGAAGATGAAAAAGTAAAAAAAGTAATTGTGCAAGCAGCAGTTGTAATAGTTCAATCAAAAAATATTAATCTTTAAAAAGTATTCAAAATGGAAAATACAATCAATTTCGGTATTGACTTAGGCACTACAAACAGTGCTATTGCAAAGTTTGTAAAAGGTGAAGTAATCATTTTTTCAAACCCTCAAGACTACGGTAGAAACACTTTGCCATCAGTTGTTTCCTACAAAAAGGATAAAATAACCGTTGGGAACAAAGCCAAAGAATTTTTGGAAAAAGACCCCAAAAGTGTTGTTGGCGTTTTCAAAAGGAAAATGGGAACTGCTGAAAGTTTTAAAATCAAATCAATCAATGAATCTAAAACTCCTATTGAGCTTTCAGCACAAGTATTAAAGGAATTAAAAACCTTTGTAAATACAGGCGATACGTTAGATGCTGTAGTAATAACTATTCCTGCATCCTTTGACACAATACAATCTAATGCAACTAAAGAAGCAGGAATACAAGCAGGTTTCAAGCAAGTAGTTCTACTTCAAGAGCCAATTGCAGCAAGTTTGGCTTACGCTAATATGAAGAAAGAAAGAGAAATGAAAGACGGGCAATGGTTGGTTTACGATTTAGGAGGTGGGACTTTTGATGTTGCACTAATTAAAATCAAAGAGGGCGAAATGAAAGTTTTAGACCACGAAGGAGACAACTTTTTGGGTGGTGCCGATTTTGATAATATGATAGTTGAGAAATTAGTCATTCCGAAAATCCTTGAAAAATATAGTTTCTCCAATTTGGAGGACGAAATGAAAAGTGCGACTGGGAAATTTAATGCAAAATACTATGTGCTACTAAGACGAGCAGAAGAAGCCAAAATAACGTTGTCTTCCAAAACATCAGCAGAAATAGTAATAGACGGATTTGAAGATGAAGAAGGCAATGAGGTTGATATGGAAATTGTAATAACACGTTCCGAGTTTAACGAGTTAATTAAGCCGAACCTTGATGGAACAATTGATATGATAAAAAAAATCATAACAAGAAATTCATTGAAACCAATTGATGTTCAGTTTACATTAATGGTTGGGGGCTCTACTTACATTCCATACGTTCGTAGTCGTGTAGAAGAAGTTTTACAAATTCCAGCAAATTGTGAAATTGACCCAACAACAGCGGTAGCAATTGGTGCGGCTTATTATGCAGCAACCAAACCAAAAGAAATTTCAAAAGGCGACAATAACAAAAAGCAAACTTCCATTTCCATAAAGGCATCTTACAACAAAGCATCTAAAGAAAAGGAAGAATTATTTGCTGCAAGAATTACTGGTGATGTAACAGGTTTGAGTTATCGTATTTTAAGACAAGACGGAGGATATGATTCTGGAATTAAAAAATTAAGCGACCGTATAAATGAAGATTTGCCATTGGTTGACGGAGCATACAATTTTTTTACACTTGCTGTTTATGACGAACAAAACAATGTAATTGAAACCGACATAGAACCAATTGGAATCAACAGCGGTTTTGGAATCAGCGGACAACCAATCCCTGAAGATATTTGTTTGGAAGTTGACGATTACGACAATCCGGGCAAAACAAGATTAAAACTTGTATTCCAAAAAAACTCAATTCTTCCACTTCGTTCACAGGGTATTAGTTTTCCGCTAAACAAAGGAATGATTAAAGGGAACGATGACGATTTTATTTACATCAATGTTTTAGAAGGTTCTCATTTAGCATTGCCCGAAGCCAACAAAGGAATTGGTTTTATGGAAATCAGAGGAACGCAAATAAAAAGGGATATTGCCAAAGGTTCAGATATAGAAATTACTATTTCAATTTCTGAATCAAGAGACATTACAATTTCTATTTACCTCAATATGGCTGACCAAGAGTTTAAACAAACTTTTAATCCAAAGGAAAGACATACGCCAATTGAATTTCTAAAAGAACAAGTAGAGGATTTATCGGAAAAATTAGAATTGGAAATTCAAGAAGCAACGGACAAAGAAGATTACGAAACCGCAGGTGCTTTGAATAAACTGAAAAAGGAAATGGAAACAGTTAGTGAGGAAACCGAAAACCTAACAAATGATGATGTTACAGACAAGCGTTATCAACTTGAAGATAAAAAAAGAAAGATTGCCCAAGAGATAGATAGTGCAACCAAAAACAAAAGGATTCAGCAAGTAAAGGCTCATTACTTTGAAGTTAAAGAGGAATGTTTAAAGATGTTAGACGAAAATGGCAATGACCACGAACGCAAAACATACAATGACATTGTTGCACAAGAGAACGCATTTTTTGCAACTAACAGCCCTTTAAAAATCCAAGAAAAATCAGATGAAATGCACAGCATCTTATCACGAATTAGATGGAGAACCCCCGAGTTTTTAACAGGCATTTTCCAATGGTGTAAAAACAATCAAGCAAAGATGAATGACCAAACACAAGCAAAGAGTTTAATTGATGCAGGAAATTTTGCCATTGAAAGCCAAAATTGGGAAAGACTTTCAGAAATAAATAGTGGACTACTTAATCTGTTACCAAAAGGTGCGGAAAAAGAAGCAACAACAAGAATAGGTTTTGGACTTTAAATAACAGCAAAATGAAAAATCAAGATTTTAAGGATTTCCTATTTAAGTCAGCCGTAATGGCAATGGCTTGTGATGGCGACATTGCGGAAACAGAAATTGAAGAAATAAAAACCATTGTAGCCAATGAAATATATTTTATGGGCTATGACTTTGAAGCTCCGTTGAAAAATAATATTGACAATATCAAAGCCAACGGAAAAGGTGCAATAAATCAATATCTGCAAGAGATAGGAACAAACAACCTTACCGAACAGCAAGAAATTTTATTAATTGAAGTTCTGTTGCGGATAATTGAAGCAGACAATGATGTTCAAACGAGTGAACTTAAATTTCTGCAAATGGCAAAAGCAAAATTGAAAGTTGATGAGCAAACACTTATCGTAAAATTTCCAAAACAAATAGACCATTTGCTTGACTTTCATAATTACGGTTTACATCAAGAATTTACAGATGAACTTAAATTTCAGTAACGCTATTAAAATCGTTTTAGCGATTTTATTCTTTCTCTGTTTAACAGATATGCCCTATGGTTTTTACCAGTTTGTAAGGTTTGCAGGACTTATTGGTTTTGCAGTTTTAGCTTATCAAGCAAACCAACACGGCAGACAAATAGAAATGATTATTTACGGTGGACTTGCTTTACTATTTCAACCGTTTTTTAAATTAGCACTTGGCAGACAAATGTGGAATATCATTGACGTTGTAGTAGGACTTGGTTTAATAATCAGCATTTTTCTAAAACCTAAATCACAAGACAAATGACATTAGTTCTAACCCGACCGTCAGCGTTCCAAAAGCCCACGCATTTGCACTCACATTTGCTTTTTTGCAACCGCACAGACCAACCCGAAAAAAGCAAAAGAGAGTGCAAGCCAACGCACCCAGACAGTGCAACAATTCAGTGCAAACTTGGGCGGACACAGCTTTGGACAGACAGAAGGGCAGCTTGTAACAGCACATTTGCAATAGGCGGGGTTTCGTGCTCCGCAGACAGTTTAGTGGTAGCCGAAAGTTTTGTGCTCCGCATAAAGTTCAGTGGTAAAAATCCCGCCCATCGCAAATCTGCAAAACGTTATCGGTCATTATATGGCGACAGTGCAAACATTAAACGACAGTGCAAAAATGGACGACAGAACAATTTCGGACAAGCCGTTTGGCTATCCTTCGCAAAAGCAAAAGAGAAGCAATGCCACCCACAAGCCAACCCACAGTTGCTTCACATTTGCTTTTGCCCCAACGCACAAAGACCGTGTCATTTTCAACTTTCATTCTTACATTTGAAATCTCAAATTTTCACAAACAATTAAACAACATATCAAAATGAAAAAATCCACTAAAGTTATCATCGGGACAATTATCGGATTAGCCATAGTTGCCTTTGCAGTTTTTAAGTTCTTCCTGCCAAAAGAAGAACCGCAGAAAATTGTGATTGGCTATTCACAACTACGAATTAGCTTACCAATTTTCGTAGCACAGGAAAAAGGCTTTTTCAAAAAACACGGTTTAGATGTTGAACTGAAAAGCTATCCGACTGCACAACCAATGATGGAAGCATTGGTTTCAAGCAACATTGATATTGCAGGCTATTGTGCACTACCAATAACTTTTGGAGCAATGGCAAAATCAAAAAAAGAATTGGTTTTTATCAGTTCAATTATGGAAGACGACCAACACCAAATATGTAAACTGTTGGCAAAAACTGATGCTGGCATTAACAGCATTCAAGACTTGAAAGGAAAGCGGATTGGAATATTGCCGACAAGAGCATTTGAAGTTTGGCTAAAACTTATTTTGACTAAGAACGGACTAGATGCTGACAGAGACAACATCGTTATTCAACAAGTAGCACCCGAATTACAGAAGGATGCACTTGCAAGTGGTAACATTCAAGCGTTGTTTTCCAATGACCCAATGGCAAGCATTATTCTTGCGAACAACATTGGAAAAGATTTGAGTCCAGATGTTGACTTGGTTGCAAAGAACACAGGCATCACTCCTTTTTACTTTGGCAGCTTCAACATTTCCAAAAAATATGCAGACGCAAATCCCGAAATAGTAAAAAAGATTTCACTTGCATTGGATGATGCAATTGATTTTATCAATCAAGACCACAAAGGTGCTTATGATTTAATGAGTAAGTTTTTTGACCCAAAGTTTGCCGCACTTGCTGACAAATATCCTTCACCATCGTTCTTAAAAACCAACGACATAACCGATGCAGACTTGCAGAAAATGAGAGACTATGATTTGGAAAATAAAATAACACCAGAAAAACTCCCATTGACTGTGTAAGCTTCCCATTTTTAGGACAGCACTAAAGTAGACAAATTTTTATTATT
>JAVHRO010000137.1:0-8196 GCA_036171675.1 Vicingus sp.
AACTCGAACTGACACCTTTTTTATTAAAAATTCTTCTAAATGCACAACGGGTTTAGTTACATTCAAATTTACACAATTAATAATGTTATTTTACTACTTCTTTGATTACAAGCAGTTCTTCAACAAACTGTCTATTGTTCGAGAGTCGAGGCACTTTGTGCTGACCACCCAGCTTATTGCAATTTTTTAGCCAAGTATAAAACGTATGGTTTGGTAATACGATTATTTCAGGAATACCAATCACCATGTTCTTATATCTTTTCGCCTCATAATCAGCATTTAATGATTTCAGTGCGTTATCCAATACTTCTACAAAATAATCCATTGACGTAGGAATTTGTTCAAATTCAATCAACCATTGATGTTTACCACTTTGTCCCTCTGTAAAGTAAATAGGCGCTACAGTAAACTCTATAATACTAGCGTTGGTTTTTTTGCAAGCATTCTCTAATGCACTTTCAACGTTTTCAACAATTACTTCCTCACCGAATGCATTAATAAAATGTTTTGTTCTGCCGGTAATTTTTATTCTGAATGGATTTAGTGAAGTAAATTTAATGGTATCACCAATAATATAACGCCAAAGACCACCGTTTGTCGAAATTACCAATGCATAATTAGTTTCCAACATTACATCTTCTATCATGATTGTTTTTGGGTTTTCATTACTAAATTCATTCATAGGAATAAATTCATAGAAAATACCATAATCTAGCATCAATAGCATTTCGTCAGAATTGGTTTGATCTTGAAGCCCGAAAAAACCTTCTGAAGCATTGTAATTTTCATAGTAATTAACACTACTCCCTTTTAAAATTGAATCAAACTGTTGTTTGTAAGGCAAAAAATTAACCCCACCATGCATGTATAATTCAAGGTTGGGCCAAACTTCATATATAGATTTTTTATTGGATATTTCGAGTATTTTTTTTAACAGAATTAATGTCCATGAAGGAACTCCAGAAATATTGGAAACGTCTTCATTCATGGTCGATTTAGCCATCTTATCGATCTTCAATTCCCATTCTTTCATTAAAGCAATATCAAGCGCAGGAACTCTACGTTGTTCTACCCAGAATGGGAAGTTTTTCATAATTATGGCCGACAAATCACCAAAATAAGAGGCATTATTGTATTCATTGATTTGGCTGCTTCCTCCCACTACTAGCGTTTTACCTAAGATTAATTTAGATTCATCATGATTATGATGATACAAAGCAAGCAAATCTTTACCCCCTTTGTAATGGCAATCCTCTAATGATTCTTTGCTAATTGGAATAAATTTACTTTCTCCACTTACTGTTCCTGACGATTTTGCAAACCATTTTATTTCTGTTGGCCATAAAATATTTTGTTCACCATTTCTTATTCTAAAAATATCACTTTTCAGACTTTCGTAACTTTGCAGAGGAACAATGGATTTAAAATCTTGATAATTTTTGATGGAATTATACTGGTATTTTTTTCCCCATTCCGTATCTTTTGCTTGGTAAATTAATTTTTGTAACACCTCATTTTGCACATCAACGGGGTATTTAATAAACAATTCCATTTGATGAATGCGTTGCTTGATAATCCAAGAAAATACCGAATTGATGATTTCCACTTAAAATGAGTTAAAAGTTTAAAGTTAAAAGTTTAAAGTTGATTACGAACAAAACTCCCTAGTTAAAATAATATCCAGCGATCGCCTCGAGTTCTCGGAACGATATTTCAGCCATCGTTTGTGTCCCCACAAACGATATTTATTTTGTTTGTGAGGACACAAACAAAGGCTAGAATATACATTCATTTTTAGTAATTTTAACTTCAAGAAAAACCTCAAACCTCAAACCTCAAACCTCAAACCTCAAACCTCAAACCTCAAACTTTGAACTACACCGGTCCAATTAATAAAATGCACACAGCTCTTGCTGAAAAAGTAATTTACCATTTGCCTATTGGTAAAGATAAGGTTAATATGAATGAGTTGATTGGCAAAGAAATTTCATTAAAATACCAACATCAAATATTATGCAAAGAATGCGGTAAAACCACCATAAAATCGTTCAACCAAGGGTTTTGTTACCCCTGTTTTAAAAATTCTGCAAGTGCTGCCGATTGGATTATCCATCCTGAACTTTCAAAGGCACATTTGGACATTGAAGATAGAGATTTGGCATATGAAAAATCGGTTCAATTAAAACCGCACATGGTTTATTTATCATTAACCAGCGGAATTAAAGTTGGCGTAACTAGAGAAACTCAAATTCCGACACGATGGATTGACCAAGGAGCTGTAAAAGCAATTATTCTTGCCCAAACACCCAACCGATATTTAGCAGGAATGATTGAAGTGAGTTTAAAAAAACACATGGCCGACAAAACCAACTGGCGACAAATGTTAATGAATATGCAAGCCGATGTTGACATGATTAATGAAAAGAATAATGTTCGAAAATTATTGGCTGAAGAATATCAACAATACATCTTACAAGAAAATAATGTTACACAAATTAATTATCCTGTTTTAAATTACCCCATTAAATTAACCAGTATTGGTTTTGATAAAGTACCTGAATATACAGGAAAACTAACAGGTATAAAAGGGCAATACCTCTATTTTGAAAATGGCATTGTAATCAACTTAAGAACGCACACTGGCTATGTAGTTGAATTAACGACGTAATCATATTATATTTAAACTATGAATATTGACGAACAATACATGTATCGTTGCCTTGAATTGGCAAAAAATGGATTCGGAACAGTTGCTCCAAATCCAATGGTAGGTTGTATTATTGTTCATAAAGGAAAAATTATTGGAGAAGGTTATCATCAAGAATATGGAAAAGCTCATGCCGAAGTCAATGCAATAAATTCTGTTAAACATAAAGAATTGCTTAAAAATAGTGCACTTTATGTAAATCTAGAACCATGTGCACATTATGGGAAAACACCCCCTTGTGCAAATCTGATTGTTGAACACCATATCCCAAATGTTGTTATTGGTTGTATCGATACGTTCTCGGAGGTTGCTGGAAAAGGTGTTGAAAAGCTGAAAAGTGCTGGAATACATGTTTCTGTTGGAATTTTAGAAAACCAATCGCTGGAATTAAATAAGCGATTTTTTACTTTTCACAACAAAAATAGGCCATACATCATTTTAAAATGGGCAGAGACTAGGGATGGTTTTATCGATATAGATAGACCCATCATTGCGAATATTGAGGAACGAAATATGAAGCAATCCCTTCAAGAAGAAATGGAACCTGAAGATTGCTTCGTGCCTCTCAATGAAAACAATTTAAACAACTGGATTACCTCACCGTTAAGCAAACAATTGGTTCATAAATGGCGAAGCGAAGAAGCAGCCATTATGGTTGGAACAAATACAGCATTGAACGATAATCCACAATTAAATGTAAGAGAATGGAAGGGTAAAAATCCTGTTCGTGTGGTGATTGATTTACACGATAGACTACCTCAATCGTTACATGTTTTTGATAAAAATACATCAACCATTATCTTTTCGTTGTCAAAACAAGAGGAAGAAAACAACTTGACTTTTGTAAAAATCAAAGATTCAAAAAATCTTCTTGTAGAAGTGTTGAATGAGTTATACAAAAGAAATATTCAATCGATAATTATTGAAGGCGGAGCAACCTTATTACAATCGTTTATCGACCAAAATTTATGGGACGAAGCAAGAGTTTTTGTCGGAAATAAAAAATTTAAAAATGGACTAAAAGCTCCAGTTTTAAAAGCAAAATTAGTAACGAAGGGAACAATTGGTTATGATGATTTAATGTTTTATAAAAATTTGAACACCTAAAAAACAGATTCTTCACTTCGTTTTTCTTCCCCGCTAAAAGTGGAGGAAAAAACATTGTTCAGAATGACACAATATTAATAATTCAACTTGGACACCTACCTTACCATATCTTCAGCTTCTCAAGGAATATACAAAGAAAAAGGAAGTAAGTTTTTAGCTTTCGCTTTTCCCATTTTTAGCGAAGAAGAATTTAAAAATCACCTTGCTCAACTAAAAAAAGACTACCACGATGCACGACATCATTGTTACGCTTTTAAACGTGGTTTAACCGAAAACGAGTATCGATATAGCGATGATGGTGAGCCCAACAATTCGGCAGGGAAACCGATTTACGGGCAAATTTTATCAAAAAATATAACCAATGTTGCAATAATCGTTGTTCGTTATTTTGGAGGAACAAAACTAGGTGTTGGTGGATTGGTTACAGCGTATAAAGAAGCTGCTGCTGACGCCTTAAACAATGCCGAAATTATTGAACAATCCGTTCAAAATTTTTATCGGTTAAACTTTGATTATGTGGTAATGAATGAAGTGATGAATTTTGTTAAACAACATCATTTACAAATTACTAATCACCTATTTGAAGAAAGTTGTTTGATTAAATTTAATATTAGACAAACCGAAGCCAATCTAGTAATTCACGAATTAGAAAAAATGGAAGGTGTTGAAATAAAATTATTAAAGACTATCTAAACGTTACTCCTGTTCCAACAAAATATTTTTAACCTCCACATAGGTATTTTCTTTCCCAACTGGCAATTGTATTTCTATAATTTGAGTTTTATAACCAGTGGCAACAATGTTCATGGTATATTTTATGTTACCAGGAAGTGTAAATAAATACTCACCTGTTTCTTCGGTACTTGTTTTGGCAATCAATTCGCCTTTATCATCCTTAAATTCAATATCTGCTGCAATTTTCTCACCATCTAATTTTGCTGTAATATTCCCTTTTATGATGGATAGATTTTTTTGTGTTCCTTTTAATAAGTCGTAATCTTTTAAATCAATTTTATAGATATCTCGATCGCCTAAACCATCTTCTCTAACAGTTGAATAATATGCTATTTTACCATCCGTACTCAACACAAAATGATTATCATCATCAACGGTATTGATAGGATAACCTAAATTTTCGGGGGTAGTCCAAGTTCCATCTAGTTGTAATTTCGACATAAAAATATCGTATCCACCCAGGGATAGATGACCTTTAGAACTAAAAAACAACGTTTTGCCATCAGGATGAATAAATACCGAAATTTCATCTTCGGGAGTATTAATTACTGAGCCTAAATTACGTGGTTCGCCCCAAGTAGTTTTGGTTAATTTATCTACCACATAAATATCTCCTTTTCCAATTGAGCCCAATTTCTTATCTTTTCGTTCACTTACAAAATACAAGTGATTTCCATCAGCAGAAAGTGATGCCGAACTTTCGAAATACGACGAGTTAATTTGTTTGTCTAAAGCGGTCGGCTCACCCCAAATACCTGACCTTCTTTTTTTAGAGACAAAAATATCGCCAATATAAACACTACCATCGTTTCTGTAGATGTAGATTTGATTGCCATCAGGTGAAATGCTTAAACTGGCATCGTGCCCTTCGGTGTTTAATTTTCCTTCAATTGGTAGTGCTTTAGCCCAGTCGTTTAGTGTAGAATCCCATTTTGAAATATAAATGTCTTCAAAATATTTGTAATCGCCCGCTTTATCAACTGCTCCGCCTTTGGTATCGGCTCTACGAGAAGTAAAAATCATCGTTTGTCCGTCGGCAGTTAGTGATGGTGCATAATCTCCACCTCTTGAATTGATGTTTTTTCCTAAATTAACGATATTAACTTTTACAGGTACTTTATACATTTTTTTTGCATAATCTAACTGCTCAAGTAACTTATCTACATCGTACAGCGGATTTTTCTTTTTTAAGCCCTTTTTATATGCTAACAATGCTGTTTCTGCTTTGTCTAATTGATTGTATCGCTGATAGGCTTCACCTAATTTATAATTAATTTCTGGTGTTACCAAAGGGTTAATATTTTTTGCATTTTGAATATTATCTGCTGCCAATTGCCATTCTTTTAAATCGAGGTAACACTCTCCAATTCGATAATTTAACATGGCATCATTGGTAAAATCTTTCATCAATTCACGATATATAGTTAATCCGCCTCTTACGTTTCCAGAAAGATAATAGTGACGTGCCTCATTCATTTTTATTTTATAGGTAACCTTATTGGCTTTTTTCGTCTTTTTATCTTGTGTATCTTGAGCTGATGTTGATAGTGAGCTAACTACAAGTAAGGAAATGAAGAGGTAATTTAAAATTTTCATAGTTCGAATATTATTAAAACAAAAATAGTGAATAAGCTGGTATATAAAAATTATTAATACCCTATTAACTCACTAAATATTAACATTTTCGGTTAAATAACCTAAAAACAATTCTATTGATTTCTTTTTGGTTTGATCTAAATGGTAATTGATATCGTTAGTTAAGTAATTATATAGTTGGTCCGTGCTAATATTTGGATTACTCGACAGTGTCAGCGATTCATTAATATGATGAACTCCAAAACTCAACGCTTCATTTAATTTTTCCACAAATGCAGTTGGAATTTTTTTATTGGCCACCCAACAAGCAAAAGCAAATGAATGTCCAGTAAATTTATTCCACTCCAACGCAAGGTCATAACGATATTTATAGGTCTTTGACAAATTAAATGTTCTGTCTCCAATAATCACGCCAGCGATTGTTCCTTCAATATTTCCTTCAAAACCAATGCTTGTGCGCTCAAATTTTGGTGAAATTTTCCAATAGTTTTTCGCTAATACTTGTACCAAATTAATGGATGATTTTGATTGGTAATCGAGTAAAATAGTATCTATTTCTTCTAGTGGAACATCGCTAACCAAAATAACCGAATTCACTTTTTTATTGGCTCCAATACAATAATCAGTTAAAATATAGTATTCTGGCAATAAAGGCAAAATAGCTACTGGAACCAAACCAATATCTACTTGATTGGTTAGCAGTTTTTCGGCACATTTAGATGGAATGTCTAATTGTAAATCAATATCATTCATGATATCAGATTGTTGTAAACCGTACAAAAATGGTAAGGTGTTGGAATACGAAACAATAGAGACTTTAACTTTCAACTTTCTTTAATTTTTCTAGTTGCGAAGTTAATACTTTAACTCTAGTTTAATGATATTTTAACTACATAGAAACATAGAAAAAAAATCAACAAAAATGTCCGTTCGAGTAGCGGAGCGTATCGAGAACAGCATTTGAACACCAATTTTTCTGTTTTCGATACATCCCGCAATATTGCGGGACACTCAAACTGACAAAATTGTAATTGAAATTGGGTTATTTTTTTTCCTCCATCAATACTTTGTGCGTAGAAATAGTTGCCGCAACAACAGCTACAATAGAAACAAAACCTGCCAATGTTACCCCACAAAAAGGTATGAGCATAAACAACGAAAACAACACGCCATTGGCCACTGCAATTCCTTTGTGTTGGCGAACAAACTGAACACTTTGTGAAACGCTGTATTTCTGGCGTTCGATGGTATAATCCATAAATGAAAAGCCATAAAAATAAGCCGATACAAAAAACAAAAAGATAGCTCCGAGTTGCCCTACAATTGGAATAAAGCTCAATAAAAATAACACGATGATATAACCAATTTCAATAAATAAATTTCGGGTGGCTATTAAAACACCACGCACAATATCTCTCATCATTTGGTCGCCATCAAAAGGGTACTTTTTGCCTGTTAAAACGGCTTCTGTTTTTTCGGAAAGTATAGAAAATACTGGAGAAAGTAAGATAATGACCACAAAACCACCCAAATAAGCAAACACAAAAAAGAACAAGATTTTGAACACCAGCCAAATAAAACCGGACAAAAAACCTTGTACATAAGCTGCTCCAAAGTAAGTGGCATTTTCGTTGTTTATTAAGCCAAACACCCACTCTTTAACAAAATCGGTTAAATAATTAATGACTGCAAAACCACCAAAAAACAACAAAATGTTTAATAAAATTGGGAAAATAAAAAACCACCACAAGCCTTTAGAAAAAATGATTTCTACTGCTTTACCGTAAGCCGAAATTCCTGTACCAAACTCTTTAAAAAAATTTGCCATATTTTTTTTGTTTACCTCAAAAATACGAAAGTTGTGAAAACTTATCATCAATTGATGTTAAGCTATTGACTTAATCAAAAAAATCAGCTAACTTCGTTTATCGAAGTGTAAAGAACAACTTGCCCTGAGTTAATCGAAGGGTTAAAACGATTCCTTACACAACCGTTAGCATTCAGTGGAGAAAAACCAGACACAGCATTGAAACAGTAACAAAAACAGATAA
>JAVHRO010000138.1:0-1625 GCA_036171675.1 Vicingus sp.
TAACTTAACATTATTTTATTTGATTAAACAATTGATAATCAGTATATTTATACTGTTATTAAATTGATTGCTATGAAGTTTATTACAGGAAAAAACAGGCAACAGGTTCAGATTTACACGCAGTGTTTGGATGAAACCATAGAACAAGACAACGAAATTCGACTTATCGACCTTTTTGTGGATAGCCTTAAACTTTCCGATTATGGTTTTGAAATGGATTTTATTGAAAATGGTCGCCCGGCTTATCACCCTGCCGATTTGTTGAAGTTGTTTATTTATGGTTATCTGAATCGGATGCGGTCTTCCAGAGTGTTAGAAAAAGAGTGTAAACGAAACATTGAGTTGATGTGGCTCTTAAAAGGTTTGGCTCCCGACCATAACACCATTTCTAATTTTAGAAAAGACAACCCTAAAGCCATTCAAAAGGTTTTTCGGGCTACTGTTTCTCTTGCCAAACATTTTGAGTTAATTGGTGGTAAACTCCTAGCAGGAGACAGCACTAAACTTAGGGCTCAAAACTCTAAGAAAAACAATTTTAATCCTAAAAAAATTGAACGACATTTGGAGTATATCGACAACAAACTTTTGGAATACAGTGCTGCTTTGGCTCTAGCTGATGGCGATGAAAATAAAAAAGTGATTCAACAACACATCGATACCCAAAACAACCGTAAAGATTTTTACAATGATTTATCCAAACAAATTGAAGAAACTGGTGAAACTCAAGTTTCTACCTCAGACCCCGATGCCAGACAACTAATTACCCGTAACAACATTACCGAAGTGGCTTACAGTGTTCAAACCACCGTTGATGCCAAACACAACATCCCAATAGATTATAAACTCACCAACGAAAACGATTCTAAAGCCATGGGTGGAATGACTCGCAGAACTAAAACCATCTTAGGCAAAACTGATTTTACACTACTTTATGACAAAGGTTACCACACAGGCAGTGAGTTTGCTTATGCCCATACTCATGATGTGGAAGTTATTGTGGCTATTCCTGATGTTGCTTCTCATGCTCCTGATATGGCTTTTGATGTTGAAAATTTTAGTTATGATAAACCAACTGATTGTTATACTTGTCCTGCTGGAGAGTTGTTGACCACCAACGGAAACTGGTACAACAAAGACCGTGGCAAATCGGTGAGCAAAGTAAAACACTATAAATCTTCTGCTTGTCTTTTTTGTTCCTTTTTTGAACGCTGCACCAAAAATAAAAAAGGTCGGCTTATTGAACGCTCCGAACATGCTGATTTAATTGATGCCAACAAAAAACGCATGGATGCCAACAAACAGCTTTACCGTAAACGACAAGCTATTGTGGAGCATCCTTATGGGGTAATAAAACGGCAATGGGGGTTTTATTACATCTCTACTAAAAAAGGAATGAAACGTGCTGCTGCTGATGCTGGCCTCATCTTTGTTGCTTACAACCTGCGTAGAATTTTTAACCTCGTTGATAGAAATACGCTTCAAAAGTTCCTAAAAGAACTTGCTCTTTTGTTTCGTGGTTTTTTTGCTTTACAAAAACAAGTTGTAGCCTTTTTAACGCATCCTGTTTTTGGTAATCCATTTACTAATGTTTTTCTTAACCTTCGTCTAATCGCTTCGTTTACTTC
>JAVHRO010000139.1:0-8156 GCA_036171675.1 Vicingus sp.
ATTATTCAATGGAAACTAATGAAGATGGAAGTATTCAAGTTAATTCGTTATTTGACGCTGATGTATTTAGCTATCCAAAGCCAATAAAATTACTTTTAACTCTTGTTAAAGCTGTTACATATGTTGAGAATAAAGGTGTTATTCTCGACTTCTTCTCAGGTTCAGCAACAACAGCACATGCAGTAACACAATTGAATGCTGAAGATGGAGGTAATAGAAAATTTATTTCTGTGCAATTACCAGAAGTACTAAGTCCAGACAATCCACAACAAAAAGTAGCTTATGATTTTTTAAAAGCTAATAATAGACCAACAACATTAGATTATATTGGTATAGAAAGAATAATTCGTGCTTCAAAAAAAATAAAAGAAGAAACAAAAGCTGAAATTGATTATGGATTTAAACATTTTGAATTATTAGAACCTAATTCAAACACCTTAGACAAATGCGAAACATTTGACAAAACAAAAATGGTTTTAGATACATCAATATTAGATGATTTTGGTACTTCAACCATTTTAACTACATGGTTGGTAAACGATGGCTATGGTTTTAATGCCGATTTTAAAACATTAATTTTTAAAGGATATACAGCATATTGGTGTACAAATCATTT
Source organism: Vicingus sp. (assembly GCA_036171675.1). Classification (GTDB taxonomy): domain Bacteria; phylum Bacteroidota; class Bacteroidia; order Flavobacteriales_E; family Vicingaceae; genus Vicingus. Next base: position 617 of record JAVHRO010000139.1, read on the forward strand.
ATATTTAATTAATCCAAATTTAACACAAGATTCTGTTGCCGATTTATTTGAGAAATACGAAACAATTCCTGATTTTAATCCCAAAAACATCGTATTGTTTGGTTACAGTTTTAATGAATGGTCGGTTACTGAAATGCTTGAAAAGAATTTAAAAATTTTAAACGATAGCGAAAAGAATTTAGCAATAAACATTGACGTTAGATATTAAACAAATTGCAAAATGGAACTGATTTTAAAAGGAGGATTACCACATCAACAAATTGCAATTGAATCTATTTGTAATGTTTTTGATGAAAATTGTATTAAAAAAACTGATTCAAGTTTTTCAAATCCGATTATTGATATTAAAAATGAAATAATTGCTGAAAACATAAAAAAGGTTCAAGTTAAAGTTCATCCCGAAATTAGAGGTAATAGTGCCATTTCTGATTATTTGAGTTTAGATATAAAAATGGAAACAGGCACAGGAAAAACATATGCTTATGTTGCTTCAATTTATGAATTACATAAACGATATAAAATTAACAAGTATATTATTGTTGTGCCAACTTTACCGATTAAAGCAGGAACAAAGCAGTTTATTGAAGACCCTTATGTAATACAACATTTTAGAGATGAATGTAAATACGGAACTGAAATTGAATTACAAATATTAGAATCTAAACCAAAGAAAAAGGGCAGAAATTATTTTCCAGGTTCAGTAAGAGAATTTGTACAAGGTTCAAAGCAAAATTCAAATAAAATATTTGTTTTGCTTGCAAATATGGCAATGTTTACCAATAGTAAGCAACTAACAGATGATTATGATGCAATAATTGATGGCTTTTCTCAACCTGTTGATGCAATTAAAGGAACTAAACCATTTGTAATTATTGATGAACCGCATAGATTTTCAAAAGACCAGAAAGCATTTGAATTTATTACAAATAACATTAAACCACAATGTATAATAAGGTTTGGAGCTACTTTTCCGTATATTGAAACAGGTAAAGGAAAAAACAAAAAATCAATTAAAGATTACCATAACCTGCTTTATGATTTGAATGCTTGCGATGCTTTTAATCAGAATCTTATAAAAGGTATTTCAAAAGAACATTTTGAGCCACTTTCTAAAAGAGAAGAAAAAATAAAAATTTCTTCGATTGCAAAAAATGATGCGGTTAATCTTACATTCATACAAAAAGATAAAGTAAAAATTTCTAAAGAGCTTAAAAAAGGAGATTCTTTATCAATTATTAGCGATGAGCTATCAGGAATTGAAATTTCAGGCATAGGCTCAAATTATATTGAGCTTTCAAACGGTCAAATAAAGTTTCAGGGCGAAGAATTTAGTACTGATATTTATTCTTCTTCATATCAAGAGCAAATGCTTCGATTGGCAATAGAAAGACATTTTGAAACTGAAAAAATAAACTTCAATAGAAAGTTTAAAATTAAGACGCTTGCATTATTTTTTATAGATGATATTACTTCATACAGAAGTGATGAAAAAACAGGAAAAGCAACCTATTTGAAAGATTCATTTGAAAAATTATTATTAGAGAGAATTGATATTGAACTTTCTAATCTTTCCAATATAGATAACAAAGAATACGAAGAATATTTATTAGCAAGTAAAGCTGATGTTTCAAGCTGTCATGCAGGTTACTTTTCACAAGATAATAGTGATTCGGATGCTGAAATAGAAAAAGAAGTTTATGAAATATTATTTGGGAAAAAAGAACTTTTATCTATAAAAACTAAAGATGGCAAATTTAATACTCGAAGATTTTTATTTTCAAAATGGACTTTAAAAGAAGGCTGGGATAATCCAAATGTTTTTACAATTGCAAAACTTCGTTCAAGTGGTAGTGATATAAGTAAAATACAGGAAGTTGGTAGAGGTCTTCGTTTGCCAGTTGATGAGAATGGCAACAGAATTTCAAACGAAGAATTTCGATTAAATTATATCGTTGATTTTACCGAAAGTGATTTTGCAGAAAAACTTGTAAAAGAAATAAATGATGAGTTGCCTACTGGCTTTATAATAACAAATGAAAAATTAGAAATTGTTGCTAAAAAATTGAATATCACTAAAAATGAGTTATTCAAGAAATTAATAGTAAACGATTATATTGATATGGATAACAAAATAAATCCTGATAAGATTAATGATTTTTTTGTAGAATATCCTGATTTTTCTACTGGTGTAAATACAGGTAAAATCACAAATAGAAATACAAAAACCACAACTAACATAAAAATAAGACCTGCGGTTTATAACGAACTAAAACAACTTTGGGAATCTATAAACCATAAATATTTACTGTATTACGATAAAATAGAAGAAAATTATTTTTTGAAAAATGAAATAGTAAAATTATTTAAAAAAGATGTTTTTGTAAATGTAATTATGTCGAGTTCAAGGCAAAATGTAGAATATGAATCAGAAACTAAACAAATGGGAATTGTTGAAGGTTCAGGCGTTCAATATGTGATTGAGAAGACAATTAATTATAATGAATTTTTAAAAAGAATTAATAGACAAACAAATTTACCTATCAAACTTATACATGATGCCTTTGCTTCATATTCAAAAGATAAAAGCGTTCCTAAAAATCAAATAAATGAATTTTCTGTAATTAATTTTATAAGAAAGTTCAATGAATGGAAAAATGAAGAATTACAAAGTCGATTTAAGTACAAAAAATCAAATATTAAATTAACATCAACTGCACTAACATCTTCAAATGGAAAACCATTAAGTGAAATCACACAAGGTAGAGTTGGAACTAAATTAATAAAAGGAACACCTAATAAAGATAAATATCTTTACGATACTTTTGCTTATGATTCAAATCTTGAACGAGAAAATTTAACAACTGGAGATATTGAAGAAATAATTGTTTACGGTAAAATACCAAGAAATAGTATAAGAATACCAACAATTACAGGAGGTACATATAGTCCAGATTTTATGTACGTAATTAAGAAAATTAATGGCGAAAAATCATTAAATATTGTTGTTGAAACAAAAGATAAAGAAGATGAAACGGATTTGAGCGGAGAAGAAAAAATGAAAATAAAATGTGCAGAAGTTTTTTTTCAACAAATCTCGGACGATGGTTACAAAGTTGAATTTCACAAACAACTAAATAATAAAAAAATAAAACAAATAATTGATGAGGTTTTAATAAAATAAAAATTCACTCCTTATAATCAAAACATTTTGCGTTTATAAAAGAATTGACGATTATCCCTATTACGGTGTGTTTGTTCCCCAAACATTAAATGTAGTATGGATTTCCAAATAAAAAAATAAAATCAACTTTTAAAAATTTAGCACATTGTTAAAAACGGACATTGTAACGTGCAAAATACTATAAAGAATAAAATCACAATGAATTTAATAAATGTTTCATTTTGAATCCCTTTCTTATTTTTCATAGAAAATTTACATTGTTTGATAATATTATAAATGACTATATATTTGAACTTTGTTAAGTGTTAATATCTATTTTGTTCAAAATGTTTGCATTTTCTCTAAAAAGGTTGTATTTTTGTAGTGGGTAAAAATGTTTTTTAACAAAATAAATTTGCATAAGTCAAAATTTAATATTTATTTTGCCCTACAATTTAATGTGTAGTCCATCACATATCACAATGTCAGAGCTAAATATTGCTTTATATATAGCTCAGAAAGTTCAATTAAAAGACTTTCACAACATCTTTAAAATTCTTTTTTGGTCTGACAGGGAACATTTAGTTACTTATGGTCAAAAATTATCAGATGATAAATATGTTGTAATGCCAAAGGGACCGGTACCGACAAACCTTTATGATTATTTCCAATCAATTAGAAATTCTAAAGATAATTATTTTCAAGTAGACGGCTTTATTGTAACTCCTTTAACAAATCCTAATAATGATTATATTTCAGAAAGCGAAAAGGAATGTATTGATAAAATAATAGCAGAGTATGATAATATGGAATTTGATGATAGAACCAAGTTATCGCATGGATTTGCTTACGATAATGCGAAAAAGTCTCATAACCGTTTTATTGATGATGGTGATATAGCTTATGAAGGTGGTGCAAATGAAGAATTAATAAAGTTTATTAATATAGCCAATTAGAATGTGTCCACTTTCGGATTTGATGCCAGAAAGTTTAAAAAAAGACACTTTCGGTAAGGAATTAAGAATAGGAAAAATAATACACAGATACGAATACGAAATAACCCACCCAGATAATAAATTTTCTATAATAGTTGGAATGTGCAAAGAAAATGGAGATATATCCATTGCAAGAGTATTTATAAATTCAGATATTAATTTGCACGTAATAAATACAGAAGAATTAAAACAATTACAAGTAGATATTTTAAAAAAAGATTATACGTTTTTAAGCAATGATTATTCATTCATTAATTGTAGTAAAATTTTCGATGAAGTAAATTATAGTGAACTTGAGCAAGAATATATCAATAATCCTATAAATTTTTTCAAAGACGATATTTCAAAAGAAAAATTAAGGAACATAATTGATAAAATAACTAATTCAAAAACAATAAAACCAATTCATAAGAAAAAATATAATTGGAAATGATATAACTATATTACAGAAATTAACACACCGTTAGAAGGATAACTACCAAAGAATTTCATTACATACAAATTAGGATAATACTAAATTTTCAATATTTTTGTATTAATATACACCAAAAAAGTCAAATAAATGTTAAATAACATGAAATTATTTCACTTATAAGTAAAATTTATATATATTTGTAAACTTTTTGATAGATGAAATGCAAATTAGTTAAGTTAACCAATATTAGCGGAGATAGAGCTTCCATCTATTCTGTATTTAATAATGACGAAAAAAAAACCTTACTTGATATTTTTATACAGGAAAACATTAATTCATTTAAAAGTGAAATAAATGATATTATTTTGCGTTTAAGGATTATGGGCAATAAAACAGGTGCAAGAGAAAATTATTTTAAACTTGATGAAGGAGTTCCTACAGATGGAGTTTGTGCACTGTATGATACTCCCGATAAAAAATTGAGATTATATTGTATAAGATACGGAGCAGTATTATTAATAGTTGGTGGTGGTGGTGAAAAGCCAAAAAACATTAGAAGATTACAAGAAAGCCCAAAATTGAAAAAAGAAAATTTCTTTTTAAATGAATTATCAAAAAAAATTACAGAAAGAATAAAAAATGGTGAAATAAAATATACTAATGACGGTTTTGATTTAGTTGGTGATTTTGAATTTGAGTTATAAAGTTTGTTGTTATGAAAAAAGCTGAAGAATACAATAGTAAAATTATTGATGAGGTATTAAATAGTGTTTCATCAAAAGAAGCGAAGAAAGTTGAAAAAAACATGGTTCTTGCTTCTAAAATTTATGATGCAATGAAGGCAAAAGGATGGAATAAAACTGACCTTGCTGAAGCATTAGACAAAAATAATTCTGTTATTACAAAGTGGTTAAGCGGTACGCATAACTTTACCACAAATACTCTTTATGATATTGAGGAGGTTTTAGGAATATCAATCATACCACTTGATGAGGTTAATATTACACAAAACTTTTCTGCTCAAATATCAGTGTTAGCTGATAGTCTTGATTTTGTACATTTTCAACATCAAGAAGATAAAAAGAATTATAACCAATATTGTCAATTGGTGATTAATAATATTACAAATAAAAACAGTAATTATAAAACTACTTGTAAGTCATGAAAGAGAAATTGAACGAAGTAAAATTTAATTATCAAATAAAAGGCATAGAGATTCTTGATTTCTCAATGATTGCCCCAGTTAAAATTATAACAGAGATAAAACGTTATAATTTCGATTTACATGTAACACAAAATTTTAATGTCGAAAATAAATTAGCTTTTGTAATAGTTACCATTGGCATTAATGATGATAAAATGGTTAAACTTGCTTCCTTTAAAACAAATATTATTTTTGAAGTTAGCGATATTGAAAAATTCGTAGACAAAAAAACAAAAGCAGTTATTTTTCCTGCTGAATTTATATATACCTTAAACTCTGTTGCAATTTCAACTGCAAGAGGTCTTATGTTCTCTCAGTTTAGGGGTACTTATTTGCACAATGCTATTTTACCTTTAGTGGATATGCAAAAACTGATAAGTTCTTCAAAAACAAATAACCCAGATTTAATAAAACAGAAAAAGGCAAACTGATATTTTTTATAAAGATTATCTCGTCCTAAAATTAGCTTACACTTTTTGATTTATTATTTGTGTATAGTGTTCCAATTTGATATTCACTATGAGCAATGAATATAGCTCGTTCAACAGCTCTTGGTGAAGCATTAATTTTATCAGCCAAATTTCTTAAAATCAAAGTCAAATCAAGCCAGTTTCCGATAGAAAAATTCATACCATCGCTGTTAGTATCAACTATTCCATAATAATAAAGTGTCTGCCAAACTCGTATATCGATAACCCCATATTTTTCGGGTTGAATAATTGCCAAAATAGCCGATGCTGTAGGGATAGCTACTCCATGTAACTTTGTTAATATTTTAATTTTTTGACTTTCACTTATTGCTTTAAAAGCCTTTGAAGTAATTTCCTTTATTTCTTCAGAAGAATTTTTTTCATAGTGTCGTTTTGGTCGAGCTGATTTCCACATACCTATTTCAAGAAACTCCTTTTTAGTCAAATAGCCTCTTTCTTTTACATGACTTAATTTTTGGACAATTGCATCTTCTGGATAAGAATCAAAAAAGGCTTTTATCAACATTTCAATCTCTTTATAAGGAACATTTTTAATCATGCTTAGTTATTTTAGTTTTATACTTTCGCTTTGCAAATTTATTTTAAATTTATATCTGAATTCCAATATTTTCTTTGTGCTCCAAAAGAACCGCTTTTATTAGATTTAATCCCCAGTCTATTACAAAAATCAATATATAATTGCTCTAAGTCAATAGTGTAAATAAGTTTTATATTAAGGATTCTTGATATAGCAGGATTTGTCTCTTTTCCATCCTTTTCATTATTGTTATCATGCTTAATTAAATTATTATTTTTATATCCTATAAATCTACTTGGGGCAAAACAATAATTATTCTCTTTTTTATAAACAACAAAGCATGTCCCATATTTAATTCTATCAAAAGCAAAAAGTTGTTCATTTTTATCAATAGAGATTATATAGGAATCGAATGCCAAAATATTCCTATAAATGTCATCGTGGGATTCTATTAGTTCCATTTTGTTATAAGTTTAAATTTAAACTTCAAATATAAAAAAAATAACAATGTGCTTTTTTTAATATGTAAATAAAGGAACGTTTATTTGAATGTTATAATACAGGGGAGGATAGTATCATTTTACGCACTTTTTTTTCAGAATAATTATTTAGGGGAGTATTATTTGAAATTTTGTATTTTTGAAAATCGTTTTAATTAGGACTTACGCAAACAAAGTAAAAAGTTAAAAGTAAAAAGAAATGAATTATATTTGCATGTTCATTTAAAAGCTGGGTTTATTCCTTAAAATTTGAAATAT
>JAVHRO010000140.1:0-8090 GCA_036171675.1 Vicingus sp.
TAGAGTAACAAAAAGAAAAAAAGAACAAGTAAATTAACTTATATAAAGTCTAATCTTTACGAACTTTGTGTCACCAAAATAAAAGAACATGTCGAAAATATCCATAGCTATACATGGAGGAGCCGGAACCATTTTACAAAAAGATTTAACTCCCGAAAAAGAAGCTGCCTATAAAGCTGCTTTAAACGACGCCTTAACTATTGGTTATGGAATATTGAATAATGGAGGTTCATCACTCGATGCTGTTGAACAAGCCGTAATTTCTTTAGAAAATACACCATTGTTTAATGCAGGAAAAGGTTCTGTTTTTACTGAAAAAGGTACCCATGAAATGGACGCATCTATTATGGAAGGCAACACCAAAATGGCTGGAGCAGTTTCGTTGATTACCGGAATAAAAAATCCAGTTTCATTGGCTCGTTTGGTAATGGAAAAATCGGAACACGTTTTTATGGCGGGAGCTGGAGCATTAGAATTTGCAAAATTGCACCACTGCCCTATTGAAACTCCTGAATATTTTCACGACGATTTCCGCTATCAGCAATGGCAAGCCATTAAAGGTTCGGATACTTTTCAGTTAGACCATGCTACCAACAAAGATAAAAAATTTGGAACAGTGGGAGCGGTAGCCATTGATAGAAAAGGAAACATTGCCGCTGCAACTTCAACTGGTGGTATGACCAATAAAAAATTCGGAAGAGTGGGCGACAGTCCAATGATTGGTGCTGGTACTTATGCTAATAACGAAACCTGTGGTGTTTCATGTACCGGAAGGGGTGAATTTTTTATTCGTGGTGTGGTGGCTTACGATGTTTCTTGCATAATAGAATACAAAGGCTTGACCTTACAAGAAGCTTGCGATACTGTGATAAAAGACCGCTTGCTAAACATTGGTGGCGATGGCGGACTAATTGCTGTAGATAAACTTGGAAACCTTGCTTTTTCGTTCAACACCGATGGTATGTATCGTGGCAAAAAAACCAGCGATGAAACTTTCATTGGGATATACAAGTAATTATTACTTGTCTTTATAAACTTTCAACTTTATAACTTTCAACTCAACAACCTTTAATTTCGTTGTATTCTTCCAAGGTCATAATTTTTGTAGAGCGCGTTTTTAAGTCAAATTTATCACCAAACGAAAGCACATGAACTTTTAAATCGGTGATGGACAAAGGCAAGTTATCATCTAAATTTTCACGATAATTATGGGTTAACCAACTTGGGTCAAATAAAATAGCCATGCCTGAACCAATTACAGTAAAAACATTGTTTTTTATAATTACTCCGGTATCTTCCGATAAACCCAAGCCTACCAACTTAGGGAAAGCGGCTACTGCCTCGGCCAGTCTTCCAAATCTACCGCGTTTTATAAAATGAGTATCAATAATCAATTCTGGAATAAAGCCCATTCCACCTCTGAACTTGGTCGAACCTCTAACAATAGATTCGGTAACATTTCCACCCGAAATCATTTCTTGCGACATACACATTGCTCCGGCACTTGTACCTGCAATTACAAATTCTTCGTTTTCGTAACGATCTTTTAATATGTTATGAAATTTTGTATTTCCAATAAAATTAACTATTCGAGATTGGTCTCCGCCAGAGAACATTACCCCATTACATGCCGCCAAAGCTTGAATATTTTCTTCACTTTCGGCTTCTTCAACACTATTTATCGATAAAACTTTTACATTTTCACAACCTAATTTATGAAAAGCATGTAAATAATTTTTCCCAACTTCTTCCTGAATACTTGATGCTGTAGGTATCACAATAATTTTGCTCGATGTGCCACCAGCCTCCTTTAACACATGAGACAATATGCCACCATGAATAAATTCCAATGTGTAATTTTCACTTTTTTCTATTCCTTTATCTTCGTTTCCGCCAATTGGAATTAAAGTTCCCTTTGCCATGCTTGTATATTTAAAATAAACGTGTAAATTTAATTCCTACAAAAAAAGTTAAATTAAATCACAAAATTCAACAACTATAAGATAAGTTATTATGAAGATTATTAACATAAATGTAATGCGAGGGCCAAATTATTGGTCGGTAAGAAGACACAAATTGATTGTGATGGTGCTCGATTTAGAAGAATTGGAAGATTCACCTACCAATACGATTCCTGGTTTTGATGCCCGTCTTAAAAAAATGTTTCCTGGAATGCAGGAACACCGGTGTTCTGTGGGTAAAGCCGGAGGTTTTTTTAAACGAATTAAAGAAGGAACTTGGATGGGTCATGTGGTTGAACACATTGCTTTAGAAATTCAAACCATGGCTGGAATGGATACTGGTTTTGGACGAACTCGCGATTATGGCGAAAAAGGAGTGTATAATGTGGTTTTCGATTATCACGAAGAAAAAGTAGGTGTATATGCTGCTAAAGCTGCCGTTCGAATTGCAGAATCGTTGATAAGTGGCAATAAATACGATTTGGATGTTGATATTCAGGAAATGCGCGAATTACGTGAAAGCGTTCGACTTGGACCTAGTACAGCATCTATTATTGATGAAGCAGTAAGCAGAGGTATTCCATGGATACGTTTAAACAAATATTCGTTATGTCAATTGGGTTATGGCACCAATCAAAAACGAATTCAGGCAACCGTTACTAGTCAAACCAGCAGTATTGGAGTTGAATTGGCTTGCGATAAAGAAGATACCAAATATTTATTAGAACAGGCCGAAATTCCTGTTCCAAAAGGAGAAATTGTAAAAAGCGAAGAAGCCTTAGAAAGTGCATTGAGAAGTATTGGGTTTCCTGTGGTAATAAAACCTGTAAACGGGAATCACGGACGAGGAATTACCACCAACATTACCGACAAAGAAAATGCACTGATTGCTTACAACGCTGCAAAAAGTGTTTCAAAGTCGGTAATCGTAGAACGATACATTACTGGAGATGATTATCGTGTGTTGGTTATCAACTACAAATTGGTTGCTGCTGCCAAACGAACTCCGGCACGTGTAATTGGCGACGGAAAATCAACCATTGAACAGTTGATTGAAGAGGTAAACAAACATCCGAAAAGAGGTTATGGTCACGAAAAAGTGTTGACCTACATTACCATAGATGATATGACCAAAACTATTTTAAAAAATAAAAAATTAACCCTAAAATCCATACTTAAAAAAGAAGAAATTTTAAACCTTAAAGATACCGCCAACTTAAGCACAGGTGGTACTGCAGAAGATGTTACTGATATTATCCATCCATACAACGTGTTTATGTGCGAACGGATTGCCCGTATTATTGGATTGGATATTTGCGGAATCGACATCATGACCAGCTCTATTAGTCAACCCCTGCCCGAAACCAACGGTGCTGTTTTAGAAGTAAATGCAGCTCCCGGTTTTAGAATGCACCTCGACCCTGCCGAAGGTTTGGCACGAAACATTGCTGCCCCAGTAATCGACATGTTATTTCCTCCAGGACAAGATTTTAAAATACCAATCGTTTCGGTTACTGGTACTAATGGCAAGACCACTACCACCCGATTAATTGCTCACTTGCTTAAACTAAAAGGTTATAAAGTAGGTTACACCACTACCGATGGTATTTACATCCAAAACCGTTTATTGGTAAAAGGCGATTGTACAGGACCGCAAAGTGCTGAATTTGTATTACGTGACCCAACGGTAAATTTTGCAGTATTGGAAACTGCACGTGGTGGTTTACTAAGAGCAGGATTAGGTTTTGCCACTTGTAATGTGGGCGTGGTAACCAATGTAGCAGCCGACCATTTAGGGCTTAAAGGGATTCATACCATTGAGCAATTGGCAAAAGTAAAAGGTGTTATACCTGAATCGGTAATGCCCGATGGTTACGCCATTTTAAATGCCGATGATGATTTGGTGTACAACATGAGAGTTGACTTAAAATGTAATGTAGCCTTATTTTCTATGGATGAAGAAAACATAAAAATTAAAAAACATGCCAAACGAGGCGGTATGTCGGCAATTTACGAAAACGGTTACATTACCATTTGTAAAGGCGAATGGAAATTGCGTATTTGTAAAGCCATCAATGTGCCGCTAACCATGGGTGGACGGGCATCGTTTATGATACAAAATATTTTGCCGGCTGCACTTACGGCTTTTGTTAGCGGTGTAAAAATTGAAGATATTAAAGTAGGTCTAGAATCGTTTATTCCATCGCCATCGCAAACTCCAGGACGATTAAACTTGTTCGAATTTAAAAACTTTACCTTGTTGTTGGATTATGCACATAACCCTGCAGGATTAAGGGCTCTACAAAAATTAATTGAACGCATGGATGGCAAACCAAAAGTGGGTATTATTGCCGGTATTGGCGACCGTAGATTTGAAGATAATGTGGAAATTGGGCAAATTGCTGCCGAAATGTTTGATGAAGTTATTATTCGTCAGGATAAAAACCTGAGAGGAAAAACCGACCAAGAATTGATTGACATGTTAACCATAGGCATTAAAAAAGTGGAACCTAAAAAACCGTTTAAAGTGATACCAAACGAATTTGAAGCCATTACCTATGCCGTAAAACATGCAAAAAAAGGTTCGTTAATTGTGTTGTGTAGCGATGTGGTGCCTGATGCCTTAGATTTGGTAATGAAATTTAAAGAAGACGAAGCCAAAGATTTATACAAATTTTCGGTAGATGATATTCCTAATGCTCATGATTAGGGGTTGATAAAAAAACTGGATATGTTTACTGGTACACATATCCAGTTATTACCTGTAAATATGTAGATACAAATATTAAAACCAATCCATGTCCGTAAAATATGTCGTCATTTTATTACTTATCCTCCTGCCTACTTTCCTAATAGGACAGAATGGACATTTTAGTTTTGGAATAAAAAATAATGGGATTTGCTTTGGAAACTCAAATAAATACAATGGAGTCAGATTAAACTTAATTGACAATAATGTTGATAAAGTTAATGGTATTTCATTTAATGTTGCTGGATTGGCATTCAATAAAAGAGTCAATGGTATTTCTTTTGGTCTTATTGGTACTACTGACAGCTTAATGAATGGACTCCAGTTTGGAAGTATTTATACATTTTCTACTAAAATAAATGGGATTTCAATTACTCCATTTTTATTAGCATCCGAAATAAATGGCCTCCAGATTGTTGGGGTTGCAGCTTTTGTTGATACAACAAATGGTGTATTAATAAGTCTTTTTGGAACGACACCTTTTGATATGATTGGATCAAAAATCATTAATGGACTTGCTATTGGAGGAGTCGTTATCAACTCAGAAAAAGTAAATGGTGTAGTCATTTCTGGTATTCTATGTGCTGCTGATGAACTAAATGGAGTTTCCTTTTCATGTTTTAATTTAACTAAAAGCCTTCATGGATTTCAGTTTGGTCTAATAAACTATGCAGCAAATAATAGAAAATTGTTTCGGGTAATGCCTTTTATGAATTTTAATCTTAAAAAAAATTAACCTCCCCTCTATTCGTAGTTTGAAGCCAAACCTTTGTGTGTAATGGCAACTACGGATGAATATTTTTATTTGTTGTGGTCTAGACTCCTGCCCACGCAGGAGAGGATGTAGCTGCGTTCCTGCGTAGGCAGGAATCCAGTATTATAATTTTTAGTTTAAAAGTTAGAAATTATTTTTTGGTCTATCCCGATAGTTCCCCCTCACTCGAGCACATTTGTAATGCGGTCGAATAACTAAACAAGATGTTTAACAATAACCCCCACTCTATCCGTAGTTTGTAGCGAAGCCTTTGTGTGTAATGGCAACTACGGATTCCATCATAACTTTAATGTGGCTAAAGCCAAAATTTGTTTTATTTTTTTATCAGTCAGATAAATCTGACTGTAATGGATTTATTAATCGTTTTATATTATTTTCATTTGGTTTCAGCCAACTACCATCACCCTGCCACTTAAAACAATCCAATTCCTTTGTCTATTTTAAGATATATACTTATCTTCGTTCTTTATATTAAATTTTTACTTATGAAAACTATAAAATACTTTGCTCTTTCTCTATTAACTTTAGTGATTTTTGCATGTAGCACTTCCACCGAAAATAAAGAAACCGTTGCGGCAGTTGACCCTTTAATTGAACACATTGATTCGACCATTAAACTCGCCGACGATTTTTTTATGTTTGCCAACAACGGTTGGTTTAAGCAATACCCCATTAAAGCAAGTGATAACAGCAACGGTATTTTTAAAACCATTGATGATACCGTAAATGCCGCCATTAAACAAATTTGTGTGGCTTCGAGCAAAGCTAACGGCACCAAAGGAAGCAACGAGCAAAAAATTGGCGATTTGTATAAAAGTGGTATGGATACCATTTTAATTGAAAAATTAGGTGTTTCGCCACTGCAAACTGAATTAACCAACATCGACAACATTAAAACTCCAAGCGATTTAGCAAAAACCATTGCTCATTTACATGCCATTGGTGCTTCTCCGCTGTTTAGTTTTTACATCAGTACCGACGATAAAAATAGCAGTAAAAACAGTATTTTTTTATGGCAAGGTGGTTTAGGTTTGGGTCAACGCGATTATTATTTTAACAATGATAAACGCACGGCTAACATCAGAACAGAATATGTAAAACACATCCAAAACATGTTTCAACTGTTAAAAATGAACGAAAAACATGCCACTGAAACAGCTAACATCATTATGAAATTGGAAACCGATCTGGCTCAGGTAAGTAAAAAAATGGAAGATCTACGAGACCCTTATGAAAACTACAATATTATGGCTACTGCCAATATAAATAAAAAATATTCATCCATTCTGTGGCAAGAATTATTTCAAACATGGAACCTTAACAATGTTGATTCGGTAATTATTGGTCAACCTAATTTTTTCAAAGCACTTGACCCAATTTTGAAAAAATACAACATGGAACAGTGGAAAAATTATTGCAAATGGAATTTAATAAGTGCCTACGCCAGTTATTTGTCGAAAGATTTTGCTGACGAAGATTTTCATTTCTTTAAAACCATTCTTTCGGGCGTAACAGAGCAAAAACCGCGTTGGGAAATTGTAGTTAATGAAACCAATGATGCGCTAGGCGAATTAATCGGCGAAATTTATGTGAAAGAATATTTACCGAAAAACACCAAAGAAAAATTGTTGGAAATTGGTGAAAACATCAGATCAGTTTATGCCGAACATATTAAGTCGTTAGATTGGATGAGTGAAGAAACCAAGGTTAAAGCCTTATCGAAATTGGCTAAAATCACCATGAAAGTAGGTTACCCAGATAAATGGAAAGACATGAGTAAAGTTGAAATTTCAGCCGATAACTATTTGCAAAACATATTAAATGTAATGAATTGGAGATTTAACAAAATGATTTCAAAATTTGGCAATCCAGTTGATAAAACCGAATGGGAAATGTATCCACAGACCTATAATGCCTATTACAGTCCTACATTTAACGAAATTGTTGTCCCTGCTTGTAACATCATTGTTCCTGGCTACGAAAGCAAAATGCCAGATGATGCATTGCTTTATGGAATTATTGGAGGTTCTACTTTTGGTCATGAAATAACTCATGGTTTTGATGACGAAGGAAGCCAATACGATGAAACGGGTAACCTTAATGACTGGTGGACTAAAGCTGACCGAGAAAAATTCAAAGCCAAAACAAAACTTATTGTTGACCAATACAGCAATTTTACTGTTTTAGACAGTATGCACGTAAACGGTGAAGCCACTCAAGGTGAAAATATTGCCGATTTAGGAGGAGTTACCATGGGTTTTGAAGCATTTAAGAAAACCGAAATGTACAAAAACAATCAAATGATAGGCGGTTTAACTCCTTCTCAACGATTTTTTATGGGTTACGCATTTGCATGGATGTTAAACAGAAGAGATGAGGCACTCGCAAATCAAATTATGACCGATGTACATTCTCCAGCTAAATTTAGAGTTAATGGTGTGGTAAGCAACTTAATTCCATTTTATGAAGCCTTTGGTATAAAAGAAGGTGATAAAATGTATAGAAATGAAAACATTCGTGTTAAAATTTGGTAATCACTAAACATATATTCAAAAAAAGAGGGTGTCTAAAAAGAAATAGACAGCCTCTTTTTTTTATCTCAAAA
>JAVHRO010000141.1:2500-8065 GCA_036171675.1 Vicingus sp.
CCAGGAGAGTTGGGGTGTAGATTTAAATCAGTTGGAGGGTCTCCAACCATGTGGCGATAATCTTCGGGGTCATGACCGCCATAAAAAGTCCATGTGCCTTTTCCCATTTCTCCATGAATATAACGGGCAGAATTTAAGGCCTTACTTTCGCCCATGATTAAAGTGCTCGATTTAATAAACTGTTTGTTGTAAGCAGTGGTTTGTCCAAAAAATCCTTTAATAATGGTTTCGTGATTTTGACAAAGCATAGTGGGTACAGGATCCCATTTTGCTGAAAAATCAAATAAAGTGAAATTATCTAGGTTCTGAGGGGTTTTGGTGTGTGTATCGGTAGCATCAATATCCGAAAATTCGTATTCCAATGGATTCGTTTTTAAGGTAAAATCTTTAAAAGCAAAGGTTTTACTGTAATCTAATTTAGAATTGTAGTTGGGTGTTGATCCATCCCCATCGAACATTGACTCGCAAATATCAACACCTTCGGCAGACAAGGCAATGTCGAGTGCATCGGTACCTGAGCACATGGCAAATAAAAAACCGCCTCCCATGGTAAAGTCTTTTATTTTTTTTGCCACAGCGAGTTTTAACTCCGAAACTTTTGTGAAGCCTAATCTCGTGGTGGTTTCTTCGCTATAACGTACTTCTTCAATGTACCAAGGAGCATTTCTATAATTGGAATAAAATTTACCGTATTGTCCAGTAAAATCTTCGTGGTGGAGGTGAAGCCAATCATATTCTGGTAATTTATCATGAATTATTTCATCATCATATAAAACCGCATATGGTATTTCGGCATAGGTTAAAACCAGCGTAACAGCATCATCCCAAGGTTGTTTCGTTTTTGGTGAATACACAGCAATTTTTGGTGCTTTCTCTAACTTTACCACATCCATGTTTACCTCAGGATCTGAAATTTCTTGAAGTATGGCAGTTGATTTAGCATCGGCAATAATTTCGAATGAAACTCCCCTAATAATCAATTCCTCTTCTACTGGTTTTAGGTATTTCATCATAAAACTACCACCACGATAATTCAACAACCAATCAATGTCTAGGTTGTTTTCAAGCATCCAATATGCAATGCCATACGCTTTCAAATGGTTTTTTTGGGTGTTATCCATTGGAATAAGCAAATAGGTTGCACTTGCTTTTTGTAAAGAAAGCACACTTATTAGAATGATGATGATGGTTTTTATTTTCAATGTTTAGCTTGTTAGTGAATTTTCAAAATTTTCACAAGAACTAAAAAGGATCATCTTCGATGTGATTGGGCTTATTAAACGTGTCATCATCATCTACTTGGTCGTTCATTTTTGATGAAATGGTATAGGTGTTCTGCTCATTTTCAAAGTTGTTTCCGAGAGGGATATTGGTAAAGTTTCCCCCATTATTTTGGTCAATAAACGGATCGGTAGCAAAATCTTCGAACTTAGCTAAATAATCAATGAATTTGAGTTTAACCTCTCCAACTGCACCATTACGATGTTTTGCAATAATAATGTTGGCAACTCCTTGTGTAGAGTTTCCATCAGCATCTTCTTGTAGATTATAGTATTCTGGACGATGAATAAACTGAACCATGTCAGCATCTTGTTCAATTGAACCCGATTCTCGTAAATCGGAAAGTTGTGGTTTTTTATCGCCACCTCTGCTTTCAACGGCTCTACTTAATTGAGATAGTGCTAATACTGGAATGTTTAATTCTTTCGCTATACTTTTTAACGACCTAGAAATGGCACTAATTTCTTGTTCACGATTTCCTCTACCGTCTCCTCCAGCGGTCATTAATTGCAAATAATCGATGATGATCATTTGTATGTCGTTCTTCGATTTTAATCTTCGGGCCTTGGCTCTCAAATCGAAAACAGATAACCCTGGTGTGTCGTCGATAAAAATCTTAGCATCCGATAATTGGTTAATTTTAGTTTGAATCTGTTGAATTTCGTATGCTTTTAAATCTCCACTTCTTAATTTTTCAGACGAAATGCCTGATTCGGCAGAAATTAAACGAGTTACCAATTGTATGGACGACATCTCTAACGAAAAGAAAGCAACAGGTTTTTTAAAATCAACCGCAGCATTTCTTGCCAAAGAGAGTACATAGGCTGTCTTTCCCATAGCTGGACGAGCTGCAATAATAACTAAATCGGAAGGTTGCCAGCCAGCGGTGTATCGGTCTAACGATGTAAATCCAGAAGGCACACCAATGACTCCATTTTCATTATCTTTTGCTTTGGCAATTTGCTCCATGGCTAGTTGTACCAATTCAGTCATATTGGAATAATTACTTTTCAGGTTATTTTCTGCAATACCAAATAAACTTGCTTCGGCTTTATCTAACAGCGACAATACATCGGTGGTTTCATCGTAGGCATCAGTAATTATTTCTGACGAAATACGTATTAATTCTCGTTGGATGTATTTTTGTAAAATAATTCTAGCGTGAGACTCAATATTGGCCGCCGACGCAATTCGATTGGTTAATTGGGTAATAAAATACGCTCCACCCACTAAATCTAATTCACCGCGTTTTTTTAATTCTTGAGTAACAGTTAATATATCAACAGGTTCTGTTCTGCCGAATAAGTCTCTTATACATGCAAATATTTTTTGGTGAGATTCTTTATAAAAACTATTGGGTTGTAAAATTTCAACTGAATTGCTATTTAATGCTTCTTTTTCTAGCATTAAGGCACCTAATACGGCTTCTTCTAAATCTACCGCCTGTGGAGGAAGTTTTCCGTGTTCTAAAAATGTAGAGATGGCAATAGTTGGTTTTACCCTTTTTCTGCCTATAGAGTTATTTGAATTTGTCATAGTATCAAAGATACTAAATAAGTGGGTTGATTTAGTTTAAAAATGATGATCAATAGCAAATAAAGTTATTCCTGATTTAGTATCTGATATTTAGTTAGTTAATTTTTTTTTAAAATTTTGCTAACAAGTTATGAAAAACCTAGGAATTTATTTTTTCCGCTAATTTGAACCTCATTTTGGTGTCCGATATCACCAAAAATGGTAACTTTAAATTATGAATAAATTGTTTTTTATTGTGTGCTGTGTGCTCATTATTTTTTGCTGTAAAAAGGATAATTTGGATAATATTAACCCAGCCATAACTATAAATTCACCGACAGCTTCGCAACATTATAATGTACTTGATGTAATTACTATTACTGGCTCCATAACTGATAATAGGAACATAGAATCGGTTACAATTTCTTTACTTGATGCCAATAATATACATGTACTTAATTCCATAGCTCTTGAGCCCAACACCGCATCAGTATTGTTAAACGAACAAATGGAAATTAACAATGTGCACTTATCATCAGGAAGTTATTCGTTAAAAATTAAGGCTTCAGATGGAATAAATCATACGGATTACTATGTGGAAATATATATTAGTGAATCTCCAACCATCCGACAAGGAAGTTTTGTGTTTAGCAATACAGGTTCAATTACACAAATAACCAAATTAGACAATGGGTTGAATGCCACTCCTTTTGCCACCTTAAATGGTGATTTTTTAAATGGATTCGTCAACTCGTATTATCAAGAGGTTGTGGCTTGTGGAAAAGTTAGTGGTAATTTAATTGCACTAAGTTCTGCAGGAGCTAATCAAAACTGGATGATTAGTAACAATGTTTCTGGATGGTCATTTTTTACAGGGTTAATGCAAATTGAAAAGGAGTATTTCGTTGGGTACTACGATGGTTCTATAAAAAGTTTTACTCAAAATGGAACTCCAAAATTCAGTGCTCAAGCATTTGTGAATAGTTATTGTGAAAATTTGTTTGTTCACCAAAATAATTTACTTATTGCCGAAGAACCTGAAATTGCTGGTTCAAAAATTCGGTTAGTTTCCTATTACTTAGCCACTGGAATTATTAAAGATAATTTTGAACTGAATGAGGATGTTGTGGGTATGTATTCTAAATCGGCCAATGAGGTAATATTGTTTACTAATGTTAGTGGTGTTGGAACAATAAAAATTTACGACACCTATTTAAATTCAACATGGACACCATTTAGTTTATATTCAGGAACAATTACTTCGAGTACAGCACTTTCACAGGGCGTTTATTTGGTTGCGCAAGGCGGAGACGTTGTATTAGTAAATGCAACTACATCAACTAAACTACCTTATTTAACAGGAATAGGGGCTAACATCGTAAAATACGATAGCCAAAATAAAGAAGTGTATGTTTCTAGTGGAAATTTATTAACGGTGTACGATTATACTACAAAAACAGTAAAGGGCAGTTATTATAATCCAAGCAACATTTTGGCAATTGATTTTTGGTACAATAAATAGATTTTTGCAGAAAAAAGTGTCGAAATCACACTTTTTATTTTAAAAATTTAAATTATCAATACAAGTTTCACTCTTTTTAATGGTGAAATTTACTCGAATGGACAAATTTTTTATAAAATGCACCACGAGTAATTAAATATTAAGCTTCTTCGTAAACACCCATCGAACAGAATTTTTTAATTCTATCGGCAACAAGTTTGTCCTTTTTAACTTTAGTAAGTTTAGTTAAATGTTTTAATATTTCTTTTTTAGTAGTAACAAACATCTCTTCATGTGCAGTATGAGCTCCACCAATGGGCTCCTTAATAATACCGTCAATTAATTTGTTTTGAAGCATGTCATGAGGGGTTAGTTTTAGTGCTTCGGCTGCTTGTTCTTTAAAATCCCAACTTCTCCATAATATGGATGAACAAGATTCAGGAGAAATAACAGAATACCATGTATTTTCTAGCATTAATACTTTATCTCCAATAGCTATGCCTAGGGCTCCACCTGAAGCCCCTTCGCCAATAATAATTACAATAATTGGAACTTGTAATTGTGCCATTTCTAATAGGTTTCTAGCAATGGCTTCACCTTGACCTCTTTCTTCGGCTTCTATTCCTGGAAAAGCTCCTGGGGTATCTACCAAACAAACCACAGGTTTATTAAATTTTTCAGCCAATTTCATTAAGCGTAGTGCTTTACGGTAGCCTTCTGGGTTAGCCATTCCAAAATTTCTAAGTTGACGCATTTTGGTATTTATTCCTTTTTGTTGGCCAATAAACATCACTGTTTGCCCGTCAATACTACCAAAACCACCCACCATTGCTTTGTCGTCTTTAACGGTTCTATCGCCATGCAATTCAATAAATGTTCCGTTTGAAATGGAATTAATATAGGCTAAAGTGTATGGCCGGTCTGGATGACGAGAAACTTGAACACGTTGCCAAGCCGTTAAATTCGAATAAATTTCCTTACGGGTATCGTGTATTTTTTTCTCAATTTCTTTGTCAATTTTTGTTGTGTCAATTCCTTTTTCTTGAAGTTTTTTATTCTCTTCTAATTGATCTTCTAGCACTTTTATGGGTTCTTCAAAATCTAAATATACAGCCATTTTCTTCAAAAATTAATGAGGGGGTAAAATTACTAAAAATTTAATTTGAAAATTTGAGAATGAGTTAATTTGAAAATGCAGAATTTTGAATGTATATATTTAGTTTTTTAATGATTGCTTTTCCAAATGCTAAAATAAATATTGGACTTAA
>JAVHRO010000142.1:0-1591 GCA_036171675.1 Vicingus sp.
CACTTTTGGCGAAGTATAGCGTTATTTATGTTTTGTTCTAATCATTTCAATATCATTATAGTTTCTAATAATGTATTTTTCGGTTGCTTTAAAACTATCAAATAACAATTGTTGTTTTTCGCTCAACGCTTCGTTATGAAATTTGCATTCCATTACTATTTTATTTTGTGAAATAAAATCCAATTCGGTAGTATTTTCGTAGATATAACTCAAATTCAAGTGTTTTAATCGAAGATAGGTGTAGTTTTCAAACAATGCACCCCAATCACGTTCGCCAGTATAATATGCTCTAATACCTGTATCGCAACAATATATTTTTTTTGGAGAAACCAATTGTTCGTTTAGTTTTCCAAATCTGGTAACTGGGCTAACAATAAAAGTATCGCAAAACATATCGAAATAACGTTTAGACGTTTCGGTTGAAATACCCAATACTTTAGCAACTTTATTAATGCTCATGGTTTTACCACTTCGTTCCATCAGCAATAAAAAATAATCTTTTAGCTGTTTTATTTGTCGTATTCCATTCACAGCAGCAATGTCTTTATAAATAATATTGTCCATCAATTCGTTAATGTAAACAGCATCATTAGTTAATACATATTCAGGAATTCCGCCAGTTAATAGATAATCTTTAAAATAAGTTTCTTGTAAATGCTCGTCTGCTTTAATAATAACAATATTTTTAAAATGCAAATACATTTCAAAACTTAAAGGTAAAACCTCAAGGGTAATGCTACGACCAGTTAAATAGCCTTTTTGTTTTTGCAATAAGGAAGCACTGGATGAGGATGCGAAAATTTTTGAATTTCCTTTGTCGTAAAGGTTTTTTAATTGCAATTCATACTCATCAACAAAGGTTATTTCGTCTAAAAACAAATACACCTGCTCTTCGTTTTTAATTTTATGGATAATTTTAAAACTTTCAACAATATCTACAATTGATTTTCCGATAAAAAGAAAATCGTCCATACTCACATATAAAATATGAAGTGGGTTTATTTTTTTTTCATTAATTAAATATTTAATGCAAAGTTTCATTAAGCTAGTTTTACCAATTCTGCGTAAACCAGTTAAAAAAACAACTTGTTTATTGGTAATGTTTGGTAAAATAAAGTCAAAACTTTCCGTTCTAGCTAATAAATTATCTAACAAAGTAGTGCTGTTTTCCCACCACGGATTGTATCTGTATAATTCTTTTTCCATAATTGTTGCAATAATTATTTTCAAAAATACATAAAGCGTTTGTTTTAAACAAATGGTTATTTAAAATAGTGTTTGTTTTAAACAAACGGTATTGGTATAATTATTCTATTAGAGTATAAACTGTGCTAAAGAACACTCCTTGTTTTAATGTTCTACTTTAAATTATCATGACAATACAAAGTAACAGTTTAGATTATTAGTTTTTAAAAAACACAATAACAACGATTAAACCGACAAAACCTAGTAGCCAAAACCATTTATAATTATTATTTGCAGAATCAAACACCAATCTCTCGCCAATTAATTGTTGTCCAGCCCAATAATAAGGAGCTGCTAAGTTGGAGTTGGTAGCTGTGGCAATAGCAGTTTGTTTAGCACTTCTCAA
>JAVHRO010000143.1:0-7937 GCA_036171675.1 Vicingus sp.
ACTATTTTATAACTTTATAAACCAAAAAGTTGCATTTGATACTTGAATCTACCTCATTTATTAAGCTTAATTTACACCAAAAAGGGATTTTTCTGATGGATACATTTTTCAAATTTTTTGTATTTTCTCCTTCCTTCCTTTTTAAGTAGCTGATTTTTTTAAATGAAACACATCGTACAAATGTGTGAATTATGTAACTTTTTAAAATAGTTATATAACTTTTTAGGATGCTAAAATGCCACCTTTGGCTACAAACGCTTTTTTAATAAATTAATTTGAAAATCTACATCAAATACATGGTAAGCAACCGCTGCAAACTAGCGGTAAGAGAGGAGTTAAAAAAACTTGGGTTGCATTTTACTCCTGTAGAATTAGGTGAGGTAGAAATCATGGAAAACATTACCATGGAGCAACGTGAGCAAATAAAAGCTGGGCTACACCTTTCTGGTTTGGAGTTAATGGACGATAAAAGAGCCATGTTGATTGAAAAAATTAAAAATGTAATTGTTGAAATGGTACATTATTCTGATGAGCTTATTAAAGTGAATTTCTCTGATTATTTAAGCGAAAAATTAAAATACGATTATACGTACATGGCAAACTTGTTTTCGGAAGTACAAGGCACAACGATTGAGCAATTTATTATATCTCATAAAATTGAACGAATTAAGGAACTTATTATTTACGGAGAATTAAACATTACCGAAATTGCTTGGAAAATGAACTACAGTAGCGTAGCACATTTATCTAATCAATTTAAAAAAATGACGGGTTTATCTCCTTCTCATTTTAAACAATTAAAAGACAAACGACGAAGTCCCATAGAAGATATTTGAAAAAAGAAATTATCATAAATAAAAGATGACTGGAAATAAAAAATCGGATAAGAACGACTTAATCTTAGCTAACAAAGAGCTTGCTTTTCAAAATGAAGAGAAAGAAAAACGTGCGGCAGAATTAGTTATTGCTAACAAAGAACTTGCTTTTCAGAATGATGAAAAAGAAAAAAGAGCCAATGAATTAAGTATAGCCAATAAAGAACTTCTTTTCCAAAACCAAGAAAAAGAAAAACGTGCTTCAGAATTAGTGATTGCTAACAAAGAACTTATTTTTCAATCGAAAGAAAAAGAAAAACGAGCAGCAGAGTTGGTTATTGCTGATATTGAATTGGTATTTCAAAACAAAGAAAAAAATAAAAGGGAAATTGCTAATAAAGAATTAGAAGCCTTAAGCAATTCTGCAAAATTAGCGTCTCAATACTCTCTAAGCCTAATAGAAGCAAGTCGTGACCCATTATTTACGATAAGCCCTGATGGTAAAATTACCGATGTGAATCAGGCAACAGTAAAAGTAACAGGAGTTTCTCGTGCAAATTTAATTGATTCCAATTTTTGCGACTATTTTACCGACCCAGCTAAAGCCAAAAAGGGGTATCAGCAAGTGTTTAAAAAAGGTTTTGTGGTTGATTATCCGTTAACCATTATAGATGGAAAATTAACGGCCGTGTTGTTTAACGGATCTGTTTACAAAGACGATAAAGGAAATGTAATTGGTGCGGTGGTGGTTGCAAGAGATATTACTGAGCAAAATAGATTTGAAGCTGAATTGACCGAAGCAAAAGTATTTGCAGAATTGGCAACAACCATTGCTGAGGAAGCAAAAATAAAAGCTGAATGTGCTACTCGAATTGCTGAAAACGCAGTTAAAGCAAAACAGCAATTTTTATCGAACATGAGCCACGAAATTCGTACGCCAATGAATGCCATTATTGGATTTACCAAAGTGGTGTTAAAAACCGATTTAACAGCCAAACAAAAAGAATACTTAAATGCTATAAAGGTAAGTGGAAATGCGTTGATTGTGTTGATTAACGATATTTTAGATTTAGCCAAAGTGGATGCCGGAAAAATGACTTTTGAACAAACTCCTTTTAAATTAGCCGATTCCATATCTGCCATGTTACATCTGTTTGAAACAAAAATTCAGGAAAAGAATTTAGTGTTGATAAAGGAGTACGATGAAAAAATTCCAAAAGTAATCATTGGCGACCCTGTACGTTTACATCAAATTATTTTAAATTTAGTAAGTAATGCTGTAAAATTTACCACACGAGGAACAATTACAGTGAGTGTTCGTATGCTTAACGAAGATGAAGAAAAAGTAACCATCGAATTTGCTGTTACCGATACAGGAATAGGAATTGCAAAAACTAAAATAGCAACTATTTTCGACGATTTTCAACAAGCAACAAGCGGTACATCTAGGTTGTATGGCGGAACAGGCTTGGGACTTGCCATTGTTAAACAATTGGTAGAACCTCAAGGAGGAAGTATTCAGGTTAAAAGTACGATTGACGAAGGTTCAACCTTTAGTTTTACATTAAGTTTTGATAAAACGGATGAGAAAGTAGAAGATGACTCAATAATTATAGAATTAGACGACGAAATAAAAAACATAAAAGTGTTGGTGGCAGAAGATATTGCTCTAAATCAATTGCTGATGAAAACCTTGTTAGATGATTTTGGCTTTGACAGAGATATTGCAGAAAATGGTAAAATAGCTATTGAAAAACTCGGAGCAAAATCATACGACATTATTCTAATGGACTTGCAAATGCCTGTAATGAACGGGTTTGAAGCCACAGCTTACATTCGAAATACCTTAAATTCAAAAATACCCATCATCGCCTTAACTGCCGATGTAACCACAGTTGATTTAGCAAAATGCAAAGCGGTGGGCATGAACGATTATATTGCTAAACCTGTTGATGAAAAACTATTGTATAGTAAAATAATAGGTTTGGTAAAGAAAACCACCACCGTTAGTGAGTTAAAAGAGACTGGATTTAATCAAAAAAAATTATCAAAATGTACGGATTTAGATTATTTAACTCACCGTACTAAATCAAACCCAACATTAATGATGGAAATGATAACTCTTTATTTAGAGCAAACACCACCTTTAATTAAAACAATGAAGCAAAGTTTGCAAAATAAAGATTGGAACTCTTTACAAGCGGCAGTGCATAAAATGATACCTTCGTTTTCAATAATGGGCATACATACCGATTTTGAAAACATGGCTAAAAAAGTACAGGAGTATGCGAGTACACAACAACAAACAGAAGTAATTTACAGCATGGTTTTACAATTAGAAAATATTTGTAATCAAGCTTGTGTAGAATTGGAAGAAGAATTTAATACGATTAAAAACAACAACAAATGAACAAAGAAAAACATGTGGTGAACATTACAGAAAAAATCAAACTATTTTTAGTTGATGACGATGCCTTATTTTTAAAAAATTTACAAATAGAATTTTTACAGCATGCCGATTTTATTATAGAAACTTTTGCAACAGGAGAACTTTGTATAAAAAATTTAAAACATATACCAGACGTAATTATTTTAGATTATCAATTGGATGGAATTGATAAAACCGCCATGAATGGTATCGAAACCTTAGATAAAGTAAAAGCAATTAACCCAGACATACCTGTGGTAATGCTTTCTTCGCAAGATAAAATAGATGTAGCCATCAACTGTATGCACCATCGTGCTTTTGATTACGTAGTAAAAAGTGAAACAGCTTTTGTTCGCTTACAAAAAATTATTACCACCATTTTTAAATACAAAAAAATGGAGAAAGAATTGAACTGGTACATGGAAAGGATGTAAATTCTTAGCTATCGTTTGTGTCTTCACAAACTATTGATTTGTTTGTGTGGGGAAACAAACAAAGGCAAAATGGTGTGAATTACATAAATATCTCCTAAAATAGTATAACAAGTTCGAACTTAAAGCTACTCACCTTTGTTTTATTAAAATACACTTAATAAAACAATTATGAAAACTTTAAAATTACTTACCATTGGACTCGTTTTATGTCTATCAAGTGTTGTACAAGCACAAGTTTCGGTAAATGTTAATATTGGTTCTCCACCGCTTTGGGGACCAGTAGGATATACCGAAGTTCAATACTATTATCTTCCTGATGTTGAAGCTTATTACGATGTTCATACCTCTATGTTTATTTATTTTGTTGATGGTATTTGGATTCATAGAGCTTATCTACCTAAAAGGTATCGTGGGTATGATTTGTATAACGGGTACAAAGTAGTGTTGGTCGATTATCATGGGAATTCACCTTATAACAATCATAATTTTTATAAAAACCAATATAAAAAAGGTTACCGAGGTGCCGTACAAAAAACAAATGGAGCACATCCCGGAAAAGGAAATTCGAACATGAATAAACCTGCAAAAAACTCAGGCAACAATCATAAACAAGGGCAAGGAAACAAGCAAAACAACAAACAAAATGCTCAACCAAAAAATAACCACAACAAAGGTAATGGTGGCGGAAAAGGTGGCGGAAAAGGAAAAAATCACTAAAAATAAATTATAAAAAGATGAAAACAATAACAAATTTAATTTTATCGGTTGCCGTAGGTGGACTGATAATAACTGCTCCGGCGTTTGCACAAAACAACACGGTAAAGGATAATACTGAAAAAGCAGATAAACAACTAAAAGAAGAACAAAAAACTTTAGAAAAAAAACAAGATAGAGCAGAAGATTTGGAAAAAGCTGAAAAGCAAGCAAGTAAAAAAGAAGAAAATTTGGACAAAGCAGAAAAAAAACTAGAAAAAAGAGAAAAAGCGGTTGAAAAAGCGGACAAGATTGTTGCAAAGAAAGAAAAACAAAAAAATAGAGCCGATAAAAAAGTTGAAAGAAAAGCCAACCAAATTAAAAAAGCTGATAAAAAAGAGGCTAAGGCAAAAAGAGAGAAAGAAGAAGAATTAGAAAAAAATATTGATTAATAGTTTTTATCATACATAATAACAAAAAAGATGAAAGGATTTAAAAGTAACATTGAAAAAGAAACGTTAACAAACACAAATTTTAGAGAAGTTTTGTACACAGGAAAACACCTCCAACTGGTATTGATGAGTCTTAAAATAGGTGAAGATATTGGAGAAGAAATACATCAAAATAACGACCAATTTTTTCGTTTTGAAGGAGGTACAGGAAAATGTATTATTGATGGTAATGAATACGATGTAAAGGACGGTGATGCTATAATTGTCCCAGCAGGTGCTAAACACAATGTGATAAATGTAGATAGTAAAAAAGCATTAAAAATGTATACCATTTATGCCTCACCTCATCACCAAGATGGAATTGTTAGAGCTACCAAAAAAGATGCTGAAACTATTCCCGAAGAATTCGACGGAAAAACTACTGAATAATGGGACTATAACTCAAGGTGTGAATAATGTAACTTATAGTAAAAACTGTGTAACACAATACCTTATTTGTCAACTCATCTTTGTAAAGTGAAAATTTATTCACAACTAAAACTAAATATCATGAAAACAAATTTACAAATTGTATTTATAACAGCTTCGCTGTTTTTTATGCCGAACTTAATTTCTGCACAAGCACCTAACTTAGGTACAGCTGCCGACTTTATTCTTTTTACGACTGATGGACCAGTAAACATGACCAGTACGAATCAATTAACAGGTAATGTGGGTACCAATAATGGGACCTCAACAACCTTTAATAACGTAAATGGTCAATTGCACGATGCCGATGGCGTTACTGCACAATGTGCTGCTGATTTATTAATTGCATACAATCAATTGAATGGAACTGTTCCCAATTTTTTTCCTTCTTCTTTATTAGGGAATGGCGACACACTAGTTCCTGGCGTTTATTCTATTGCTGCTGCTGCAACACTAAATTTAAACCTTTATTTAAATGCTCAAGGTAATGCCAATGCAGTATTTATTTTTCAAATAGGAGGCCCTTTATCAACAAATGCCTCGTCGCAAATTAAATTGATTAATAGTGCAATGGCTTGTAATGTTTTTTGGAAAGTGGAAGGATTGGTTGACATGACTTCAGGAACTTCGATGAAAGGAACTGTTATTGCAAACAATGCAGCCATTTTAATTCATACGGGTAGTACGTTAGAAGGTAGAGCTTTATCTACCGCTGGAGCAATTACGGTGGATGGTATTTTAGGCTACACACCTATTGGTTGTGGTAGCCCAACACTTACTGGTCCAGCAGCACCTGCATTGGGTGTAGCTGCTTGTTATGCTATTTTCTCAACAAATGGTGCTGTTTCTAATACTGGCATCACTACAATTACAGGAGATGTTGGTAGTAATAATGGTTCTGCTACTGGTTTCGATTCCTTATTGGTAACAGGAAAGATTCATGAAATTCCAGATGGTTCAACCGCACAGTGTGCTGCCGATTTATTAGTAGCTTATAATTATGTAAATGTATTGCCTTACGATATTGAATTAAAATTTCCTGTATTGCTTGGAAATAGCTTGGTGCTTACTCCTCATACTTATTTAATAAATGCAGCAGCTCACCTTACCGATACCCTTTTCTTAAATGCACAAGGTAATGCCAACGCAGTATTTGTTATTCAAATCAATGGAGCATTAACTTCTAGTACCTATTCGCAGGTAGTTTTAACCAACAATGCACAAGCAAAAAATGTGTATTGGAAAATTGAAGGTGCTGTAAGCATCAACAATTATTCTGAATTCTGTGGAACCATCATTTGTAATAATGGTTCTTTAGGAGCATTAAATACTGGTGTTATCCTTAACGGACGATCTCTAACTACTGCAGGAGCAATTACTACTGCTGCAATTACCGCTATAGCTAGCCCGATACCTGGAAATTGTGCAACGGTTGGTATTTCTTCACTTGATGATGAAAATGAAGCAATTACCATTTATCCAAACCCATTTAGTACAACTGCAACTATCGTTTTAAATGATTTTTCTAAATCAAATACAACAGAACTAAGAATGTACAATGTGTTGGGAAAAGAAATGATGAACGTAGTTATTACTAAATCATCTACTACTTTCGATACCAGTAATCTTACTTCTGGAGTTTATTTTTATCAAGTAATTGACAACAATAAAAATATTCAATCAGGTAAATTGATTAAACAATAAAAATAATTTTAAATTAAAATCCTGCTACAATCTTGTGGCAGGATTTTGATTTTAGCAATTGAACCTATGAATCATATAACTATTGGCTAAAGTTGTGTAATGGAGAACTGTTTAAAGTGGTTCATCTTTGCAGTGTAATAATTCTGTTACAAATTAAATTCAATAAAATGAGAGACTCAAAAAACTGTATTGACGCATGTTTAGCATGTGTAATAACTTGCGAAAGTTGTATTACTGATTGTATTAAAGATGGTAACCAAGCTTGTATTTTATTGTGCTGCGATTGTGCCGATATCTGTGCATTATGTGCCAGATTGGAAGCTAGAGGATCGCAATATACTAAAGAATTGTGTGCTTTATGTGTAAAAGCATGTACTGCTTGTGCTGAAGAATGTAGTAAACATGCTTCACACCACGCAAGTTGTAAAGCTTGTGCAGAAGCATGCAAAAAATGTGCAACAGCTTGTGCATAATTTTTAAATATCAACCCGCTTAAAAAAATCTACTACACTAATGATGTAGTAGATTTTTTTTTAAATATTTACAAGTGTGAATTATGTAACTCCTTTTTTTAGTTGTGTAACAACAAGCTGTTTAAAGCTTTCCACCTTTGTAAGGTAGGTTATAACTGGTATTAGCCTATTAATATCTAAAAAATGAGCGATTCACCCATCCAAGTATTTATTGTCGAAGACAATCATGTTTATTCCTTAATGCTTAAAAATGCATTGAAAGAAAAAGGAAATTTTGAAATTACCACCATGTTAACAGGTGAATATTGTTTGGACAAGTTGGACATGAACCCACAAGTTATTATTCTCGACCACTTGTTAGCTCCACCTGACGATATTTTAGGTCCGGGAATAAGTGGTTTAGAAGTAATGAAACAAATTCATGCAAAAAAACCTAACCTTCCTGTGATTATTTTATCGAACCAAACCGA
>JAVHRO010000144.1:0-10941 GCA_036171675.1 Vicingus sp.
TAAAATTTGTTGCATAAAAAAAGAGGATGCCTTTTTGGACACCCTCTTTTTTTAACTAATTGTTACTACTCAGGTAGAAAACATAGTTTTTTTATCTCTATTTCCATTAGATATATCCTCTCCTGGGTAGGCAGGAGTCTAGACCACAACACTTTCCTATAAAAACTGGATTATCAATACTTTTTTATTTTAGATTAATGTATTGATGATACTTCGTATTCCTGCATTCGCATGAACGAAGATAGCGAAAAAACAACGAAAGCAGTCCCGATAGTTATTAGGAGAGTTTGAGAAACAAGTATTTCGATTCCTGTCTTCACAGGAATTTAACCTGAGTAGTTACAACTAATTAAACTCTGTTAATAAAACCGTTCCAACGCTTTTAAAAAGTGTTCGGGAGCCATACATGGTTTTCCGTTGGTTTTACTTACAAAAACTAAAGTTGTTTTAGCTTCATTAATCAATTCGTTTTTGGCATTGTAGCTTTTATAAGTAAAGTAAATTCTATACTGAGGCATTTCGGTAATAATGGTTTCAATTCGTATTTCATCATCATAAAATGCTGGTTTAAAATACTTTATTTGGTATTCCAACACAGGCATCGCAATGCCATCTTCTTCCATTTGTTTGTAGCTCATGCCTAATTCACGTAATGCCTCTACCCTAGCCACCTCAAAATAAGCAGCATAATTACCGTAATAACAATATCCCATTTGGTCGGTTTCTGAATACCTTACCCTAACTTTTGTTTCTGCTTTATACATCAATTTCTAATTTAATTTTCCGTTATGAATTATAACACCATTTATTTAACAATTAATGCCACAGATTACACAAATTTACACAGATTCTTTTCACAAATTTAAGATGGAGATTAACATAATTATCACACGCCTAAGGCGTGGAATTAAAATCTGTGTAAATTTGTGTAATCTGTGGCAAAACACTATAGCTAATTACGGATATACATCAATTTCCAATAACAAATACTAAATTTGAAACAAATTAAACGACAATTATTGAAAAAACAGGCATTTCATATTATTTCTTTTGTTTTTGGAGCATTTCTGTTTTTAAATTTAGGATGCAAATCAACCACAACCATAACTTCAAATGCTGAACTAATTCACATTGATTCATCGTTAAGTGCTGAAGTGTTGGCTCAACAAATGATACAACCTTATAAAGAAAGTTTAGATGCTGAAATGAATGAAGTTTTGGTTATTTCAGCCATGGAATTTCCTAAAGAAAAAAACAAACCAGAAACGTTGTTGGGCAATTTAGTTGCTGATTTAAGTTTAGAAATCATTAAAGGAAAATTTCCTCAAACCAAGATAGATTTATGTTTATTAAACAATGGTGGATTAAGAACCAGCCTACCTCAAGGAGAAATTACCAGAGGTAAAATATTTGAACTCATGCCTTTTGATAATGAATTGGTGATAGTTACAATTTCAGAGAAACAACTTATTGAATTAATTAATTACATAAGAAATGTAGGAGGTCAACCTATATCAAGTGGAATTTCATTCGATTTTTCATCATCAGAAAACAATGACATTAAACAACTTTTTAATGAAAAAGGGAATTCACCATTTCAAATACTAACATCAGATTATCTAGCTCAAGGAGGAGACAATATGAATTTCTTTTTAAATCCCATTAAATATGAAACTACAGGAATAAAAGTTAGAGATGCCATAATTGAATATTGTATTGCAGAACATAAAAAAGGAAAACAACTTACATCAAAAACAGATGGCAGAATTCGTTTTAACTAATAGAAGAAAATTTATCAAACAGTCGTTAGTGGCTGGTGGAGGCTTGTTAGCATTAAATACCTTGCCTTTATCTTCGTTTGCCTTAACGGATAAAAAGCCTACCAAAATTACCATTTTACACACCAACGATGTGCACAGCCACATTGATCCTTTTCCAACAAACGACCCAAAATACCCCAATTTGGGTGGTGCAGCCCGAAGAGCAGCTTTAATAAGCACCATTAGAAATACCGAAAAAAATGTGCTTTTATTAGATGCTGGAGATATTTTTCAGGGTACTCCCTACTTTAATAAATATTTAGGCGAATTGGATTTTAAACTAATGAGTTTAATGCAGTACGATGCCGCCACCATTGGTAATCATGATTTTGATAATGGTATAGATGGACTAAAGAAAATGTTGCCTCATGCTTCTTTTCCGTTTATAAATAGTAATTATAATTTTAGCAATACCGTTTTAAAAAACGACATCCTGTCGCACAAAATATTTATTAAAGAAAATGTAAAAATTGGTGTATTTGGATTAGGAGTAGAATTAAATGGACTGGTAAGTAAAAAAAACTATCAAGAAACCATTTATATAAATCCAATTGAAATTGCAAATAAGAAAGCATCCTTCTTGAAAAATGACGAAAAATGCGACTTGGTAATTTGTTTGTCGCACATTGGATATCGATACGAAGACAAGACCGTAAGTGACCTCATATTAACTTCTCAAACAAAAAATATTGACCTAATTATTGGTGGTCATACCCATACCTTTTTAGACACCCCCACCGAAGTTAAAAATTTAGCGCAAAAAAAAGTATTAATTAATCAAGTTGGATGGGCAGGAATTAATTTAGGACGTATCGATTTTTACGTAACTACCAAGAAATCCGTAAGCTACTACCAATCAAGTGTACAAGCTGTTTACTGAGAAATTTAACTGAGAAAAAAGTTTTTAAAAAACAATAGCAAAAAAGTTTTTTTTTTCACTTTTTTATTCAAATCTTTGTTAGGAGAAAAAAAAACAATGTTTTTATTTCTCAAACACTTGATTTTAAAAGAGTTTTAGTAAATTTAAGGGTTGATAAATTTATCAACAACAGATTATTAAAATCTTTACTAGAAAATAGAATATAAATTTTTAAGAGACATTTTATAATGCAGAAAGATTTTACAACGGTGTGGGATAATTGCCTTCAAATTATTAAAGATAATGTAAGCTTACAGAGCTTTAAAACATGGTTTGAACCAATTAAAGCCGTAAAATTGAAAGATAATGTATTGACTATTCAAGTTCCTAGCCAGTTTTTTTACGAATGGTTAGAAGAGCATTATGTTACAATTTTAAAGAAAACAATTAAAAAAGAGTTGGGACCAGAATGCAGATTAGAGTATAGCATTGTGATGGAAAACAATCAAAACAGCATCAACAAACCATATACCGTAAAAATACCAGCTACAAACCGACAAGCCACAAAGAACAATCCCGTTAATATGCCTATTGACCTTAACAAGGATAAGGCTATTAGAAACCCATTTATTATACCTGGGCTTCAAAAAATTAACGTTGATTCTCAATTAAATGCTAACTATTCCTTCAAAAATTTTGTTGAAGGAGATTGTAATCGTTTAGCTCGCTCAGCAGGATTCGCTGTTGCAAAAAACCCAGGAGGAACTGCTTTTAATCCATTATTGATTTATGGTGGTGTTGGTTTAGGAAAAACCCATTTAGCTCATGCTATTGGTATTGATGTAAAAAATAAATTCCCAAATAAAACGGTATTGTACGTATCGTCTGAAAAATTTACTCATCAGTTTATTGACGCTGTTAGAAACAACGAGCAAAATGATTTCATCCATTTCTATCAAATGATTGACGTGTTGATTATTGATGATGTTCAGTTTTTTGCAGGAAAAGCAAAAACACAAGATGTTTTCTTCCACATATTTAATCATTTACACCAATCAGGAAAGCAAATCATATTAACAGCTGACAAACCACCAGTAGAAATTATTGGAATGGAACAACGCTTGTTATCTCGTTTTAAATGGGGATTAGCTGCCGATTTACAAGCTCCTGAATTAGAAACTAGAATTGCTATTCTTGAAATGAAAATGTACAACGAAGGACTGGAATTACCTAAAGACGTGGTAGAATACATTGCATATAGCATCACTTCAAACGTTAGAGAATTAGAAGGTGCATTAATTTCATTGTTAGCACAATCATCATTAAATAAAAAAGCAATTAACCTTGATTTAGCCCGCCAAATGGTGGATAAATTTGTTAAAAATACTGCTCGCGAAGTTTCTATTGACTACATCCAAAAAGTTGTTTGTGATTATTTCGAAATGCCAATCGATCATCTTAAATCAAAAACTAGAAAAAGAGAAGTAGTTCAAGCTCGTCAAATTGCTATGTACTTCTCAAAACAAATGACTAAATCAAGTCTTGCCACCATCGGAATGCACTGCGGAGGCAAAGACCACGCTACGGTACTTCATGCATGCAAAACAGTTAATAATTTAATGGATACCGACAAACGTTTTAGAGGCTATATTGAAGATTTAAAGAAAAAAATTAGCTTACAATAATTGTTTAAATAAATTATACTAAATAAATAGGAATCAATAAGTTGATTCCTATTTTTATTTGAAATATGGGCTTTTTAAATCAAAAATACGAGACTCCCCAACACTACAAACCTTTGACGAAAAAAGGCCAGCAATTTATGTATTATACTACTATTGCAATCATCGTTTTTACTGCATTTTATATTTTATCTTTTTACATATGATTAAAGTACTCTTTGTATGTTTAGGAAACATTTGTAGGTCGGCTATGGCGCAAGGTATTTTAGAAAAAAAAATAAAAGATTTGAAGCTAAACATTACCGTTGATTCTGCTGGCACGTCAAATTATCATATAGGCGATCATCCCGATTATAGAATGATAAAAAAAGGATTTGAACATCAGGTTGATATTTCAAATCAACGCGCTAGGCAATTTGTTGTTAGTGATTTTGATGAATTCGATTATATTTTTGTTATGGACAACAATAATTTAAGCGATATTTTACAGCTAGCTAAAAATGAAACGCACACCCTAAAGGTGAGGCTATTTTTAGGCTACTCCTACCCCAACCAACAAAAAAGTGTGCCTGACCCCTATTATGGTAGTGAAAAAGGATTCGAAGAAGTTTATCAATTATTAAACCATGCATGCGATGCGTTTATTAAATCTTTAAAAAATGAACAATAAATTAGGGACTTTATTCCTTATACCCATTACGCTTGGAGATTCTCCATTAAATCAAGTTATACCCGAATACAACAATACAATTATCAATGAAATTGATGTTTACATTGTCGAGAATATAAAAACGGCTCGTCGATTTTTAAAAAAAGCAGGAATAATTAAACCCATTGATGAACTCATCTTTTTTGAAATTGACAAAAGAAGTAACAAGAGCAACTACCCAACCTATATAAAACCATTAGCAGAAGGTAAAAATATTGGCATTTTATCTGAAGCTGGATGCCCTGGAGTGGCTGACCCAGGTGCTGAAATTGTTGAACTTGCTCACGAAAAAAATTACAAAGTGGTGCCATTAGTTGGCCCTTCTTCCATACTATTATCATTAATGGCGAGTGGTTTTAACGGTCAAAGTTTTTGTTTTCATGGCTATTTGCCTATTGTACAAAAGGACCGAATATACAAATTAAAAGAGTTGGAACGCATTGCCTTTCGTGATAAACAAACTCAACTGTTTATTGAAACTCCTTACCGTAATATGAACCTGTTTAAAGACATTTTAAACACCTTAAACCCAAATTTAAAACTTTGTCTAGCCGTAGATATTACTTCCAACACCGAAGAAATTTACACTAAGACCATTGAAGATTGGAAAAAGGAAACTAAGCTTGATTTAAACAAACGTCCTTGTATATTTTTAATAGGTTAAAATTTGTGTAATAGTACTGTTTGATTGTGAGGATAAGACGTGTTCAATTTCACCCTCGTTTCTTTATTTTTGAACTGCCAATTTATTTTTCTACTTCCATTTTTTTGGTGAGTTTACTATTCATAAACCTCTTGTTTTATTTTTTTCGCCTTGCTGTTGGCTAGTTTAAGTATTGCACGTTTAAAACATAAAGCTCTATCCGTTTTATATCCAACAAAATACCATACTTTATGGGTAAAAAAAACCAACTGTTTAAGAGCAAAAAAAGTACTATTTCTTTAAAAAAATTCCAAGAAATTGAGGCTTTTTTATTTCGTTGAATTTTCTTAAATATACTGAAACTTGACAGGTTTGCGAGAGTAAAGCTGTTTAGTTTCAGTTATACCGCAACATATAAATCAGTTTGTCCGTCAGCTGACGGACTTGTTTTCCTGCGGTATAATTGCTACTTTCGTTGGTAGTTTTTGTGTGTGAATGAAAAACTAATTACCCCGAATTCGGTGTAAATAAAAAAAATAAAATGGCCAAGAAAAAAAATACAATCCCACAAGAAGGTTTTAACGAAATACTACTTTACAATACGCCTAATGGCAAAGTAAAAGTGGAAATTTATTTGCAAAACGAAACCGTATGGTTAACGCAGCAAAAAATTGCAGATTTATTTGGAGTAGATAGAAGTGTGGTAACAAAGCATTTAGCAAACATTTTTTCAGAAAACGAACTAAAAAAAGAAGCAACTTGTGCAAAAATTGCACAAGTTCAAACAGAAGGAGAACGAACCGTAAACCGACAAATAGAATTCTACAACCTCGATGCCATCATTTCAGTTGGTTACCGAGTAAACAGCAGTCAGGCAACCGCATTTCGTATTTGGGCTACCGAACGATTAAAAGAATACATCATCAAAGGATTTACGATGGATGATGAACGGCTTAAAAACCCTAATCAAATTTTTGGGAAAGATTATTTTGAAGAACAACTTGCCCGAATCCGTGATATACGTAGTAGTGAACGCAGGTTCTATCAAAAAATTACCGACATCTACTCCCAATGTAGTGCCGACTATAACGTGGAAAACCAAGCTACCAAAGATTTTTTTGCTACTGTTCAAAACAAATTGCATTGGGCTATTACCAGGCAAACAGCAGCTGAATTAATTGCATCAAGGGCTGACAGCAGTAAAACAAACATGGGTTTAACCACATGGAAAAATGGACCTAAAGGAAGCGTTAGAAAAACAGACGTTGGTATTGCTAAAAACTATTTGAACGAAAAAGAACTTGACGGCTTAAATCGTATTGTTACCATGTATTTGGATTATGCCGAAAATCAGGCGATGAAAGGTGTAGTGATGTATATGAAGGATTGGATACAGAAACTTGATGCTTTTTTGCAATTCAATGAAAATGCCGTATTAAAACATCAAGGTAAAGTATCTCATGAAGTGGCAATGACTCTTGCAGAAAGCGAATTTGAAAAATTCCGCATTGCACAGGATCAGCTTTTAGAAAGTGATTTTGATAAAATCATTAAAAAAATTGGAAAGGATGGCAAAAAATAAAAAAATAACTGTAAAGGGAACTGAAATAGCCATTTTTCAAGGAGAAGTAAACGATTATATCTCACTAACAGATATTGCCCGATATAAGGATGCTTCAAATATGGATGCGATTATTCAAAATTGGCTTCGAAACAGAAATACCATTGAGCTTTTAGGTTTTTGGGAAACAATGTATAACCCCAATTTTAAACCCCTCGAATTCGAGGGGTTTAGAAAACAAGCTGGGCTGAACAGTTTCGTTATGACTCCTAAAAGGTGGATTGAAAGCACCAATGCTATTGGTATTACTTCTAAATCTGGTAGATATGGAGGAACTTTTGCCCATAAAGATATCGCTTTTGAATTTGCCTCTTGGATTTCGATTGAATTCAAACTTTATATCATTAAAGAATTCCAACGCCTTAAAGCTGATGAAAACGACCGACTAAAACTAGAATGGAACTTTCAAAGAACCTTAGCAAAGGTTAATTACCACATACACACCGATGCCATTAAAGAAAACCTGATACCCAAAGAATTGAGCAAAAGCCAAATCAGTTTTGTGTATGCCAATGAAGCAGATTTGTTAAATGTGGCACTCTTCGGGATTATGGCAAAACAATGGCGAGATGCTAATCCAAAAGCAGAAGGCAATATCAGAGATACTGCAACAATAGAACAATTAGTTGTACTTTCCAATCTTGAAAGTATCAATGCTGTTTTGATAAATCAAGGACTTACACAACCAGAACGATTAAAACAACTCAACCAAATAGCCATTACCCAAATGAAATCATTGGTTGCCAACAGACAACTAAAGAAATTGAAATAAGTTTGAATAAAGAACATTTCTCAGAATTATATCAATTAGTTTAAATTTCGTGAACAGTTGGCATTGAATTAAGGATAACAAAAGAGATTTCTTTAAAAAGCTTCAATAGTATTGAGGCTTTTTTATTTAGTTGAATTTTCTTAAATAATTGCTACTTTCGTTGGTCTGTTGTTAGATTACGAATAGTAAGTTACTAATCATTTTTAAATATAGAATAACTAAACCAAAAGAAAATGAATAAAATTAAATTTCTACTTTGTGTAATAAGTTTAGCGACTTTGCTTTCTTGCAATAGTATAGACTTTTCGAATCCAGAAGAAGTAATAAAATCCTATAGAACTTTGTCAAAGGAAAATAAAAACGAAAAACTATATGATGATTTTTTATCAGCAAAATCAAAAGAATTTGTAACTAAAGACGAATTTGTAAAATCACGAAGTAAACCAGACAGCATATTAAATTCAACAAGCCTTTTGGAGAGCAAAGTTTCCAGCTACCCAATTGATGTGAACAATCCTACTTATAGACGATTTAAAGTTGACGAAAAAATGATTTTCAAAAAAGACACTATTTTTAAACGTTTATACTATTCGCTAATCAATGAAAATGGAAAATGGAAAGTAGTTTGGACAGGGACACTTTTATCTTTTGTAGATAAAAAATTTGATGATGGGAATTATTTAGAGGCAAGAAAGACACTTGAAAAAATTATTGAAATTGACCCATTTAATGGATTGGCTTATAAAAATTTAGCTTGGTGTTATCTTAGAGACCAAACACTTACCAAGAATGATTGGGAAAATGGGGTTGTTAAAAATGCAAAATATGCTGTAGCATTAGAGGAGGATAATTATTTACATTATAATACATTGGCTGCATATTATTCTCGTATTGGTAATTCTGATTTAGCAATTCAAAATTATGAAAGAGGGCTTACTCATTGTCTAAACAATAAAGAAAAAGATCTGTTCTACTACAACTTATCATTAGAATATTTAGTATTGAAAAAATATGAAAAGGCAGAAGAATATATTTTAAAATCTATTAAACCTGGATGGTATTTACATGGACAAATTAAACAGGCACAAGGTAATTATTTGGAAGCTTTTGAATGTTTTGAAAAATCATTAAAAGAGGGAATGACGGAAAAATCCCTTCAAGGTGATTTATTTTATGATTATTCACATTGTTGTTTAAATTTAGGAAAATGCGAACTAGCGTTAGAGTATATTAATAAAGCGTTAGATATCCAACCTAACGATGAATATTATCAAGACTTGTACAAACAAATTAAAGATTGTCATGCAAAAACTCAATAATTGGTTTAAACTTATTCAAGAGGTAAGATTTTCGTTAAGAGTTTAATGGGGGAAATAAAAAAGTTTTATCAAATTTTTTCTAGTTACTTTTCTAACCCATTTAAAACTAGGGTTACTTTTACAAACAAAATCGGTCATAAAATAATTTAAAAGTAAATGAAATGAAAAATTTAATGTTTAAAAAAATCATGATAGTTACCAATGAGTCTATAGAAACACTTGAAGTATTTTCAGACGGAACAATGCCTGATATTTGCGAAAAGTGCGGTGATGAATTTTTTGATGAAAGAAAGATTGGGATTTGTGATAATTGCGATTTTGAATACAATGAAAAATAACTATGCCCAATCGAGATACTGAGTTTATTACAAATAGAACGTGATTAATAACTGTAACTAAAATGTGAACATTGAGAGGCTATTCAAAATTGAATAACCTCTCTCTTTATTCAGCCTTCCCAAAATATTTTTTCCTAAACCAAAAAGCGACATTTACCAAAGCAATTAATGCGGGTACTTCTACCAAAGGACCAATTACACCTGCAAATGCTTGTCCGCTGTTGATACCAAAAACACCTATGGCAACGGCAATGGCTAACTCAAAATTGTTTCCTGTTGCCGTAAATGCAATCGCGGTAGATTTTGAATAATCTGCTCCAAAATATTTTCCGATAAAAAAACTCATCACAAACATGATGACAAAATACACCACCAAAGGAATCGCTATTCGAACCACGTCCATAGGGATTAGTACAATGAGTTCGCCTTTTAAACTAAACATAATCAGTATCGTGAATAACAATGCAATTAACGTGATGGGTGAAATAACAGGAACATATTTATGTTGAAACCAGTCTTCGCCTTTTAGTTTTATTAAGGTGTAACGACTAATGATGCCCAATGCAAACGGAATTCCTAAATAAATACCTACACTTTCGGCAATTTGTGCGATGCTGATGTTTACTTCAAAACCGGTATATCCAAAATACGGAGGTAAAATGGTAATAAAAACATAAGCGTAAACGCTGTAAAGCAACACCTGAAAAATACTGTTTAAGGCAATTAACCCGGCAGCATATTCACGGTTTCCATCAGCTAAATCGTTCCAAACCACTACCATGGCAATACAACGGGCTAAACCGATTAATATTAACCCTATCATGTATTCGGGATAACCTTTTAGAAAAAGTAATGCCAAAAAGAACATTAAAATTGGTCCGACAATCCAATTTAAAAACAATGAAGCTCCTAAAACTTTGGCGTTTTTAAACACCTCTCCCATTTGTTCGTATTTTACTTTCGCTAAAGGGGGATACATCATTAATATTAATCCGACAGCCAATGGAATATTGGTGGTTCCGCTCGAAAATGAATTGATAAAACCACTACTAGATGGTATAAAAAATCCGATGGAAACTCCAATTGCCATGGCAAGGAAAATCCAAAGGGTTAAAAATCGGTCTAAAAACCTTAATTTTTTACGTTCTACTACTGGTACACAATTGTTTGCTGACATA
>JAVHRO010000144.1:11041-70524 GCA_036171675.1 Vicingus sp.
CCATCAAACTCTTTTGGGTCGTTGTATGGTAAACTTATTCTTTTGGCAGCGTTAGGAATAAACGGACAGTTCTCCTCGGCATGAGTGCAAGTCATGATGGCTGCAAAATTGTTTTGAGGATTAAACTCGTCATTATAAAGTTTAGAGAACCCAATAATTGGAGGTTGGGTTTCCGAATAGGTTATATAATATTCAGGGTTATCATTATTAGATTGTTTGTTTATGTTAAATCCTTGTTTGGTTAATGTTTCGGCAACCATTGGAAATAAAGCCGTAGCTTCCGTTCCACCAGAAAAGCAAAACACTTTAGAAACACCGTAAAAGTTTGCGGCCGTTTGAGCCCAGATTTGTGCTAAATGGCTTCTTCTGGAATTGTGCGTACAAATAAAAATG
Source organism: Vicingus sp. (assembly GCA_036171675.1). GTDB lineage: Bacteria > Bacteroidota > Bacteroidia > Flavobacteriales_E > Vicingaceae > Vicingus. Next base: position 11,435 of record JAVHRO010000144.1, read on the forward strand.
AGGTTAATTAACTCGTTGTTATCCTTCTTTTCCTGAATAAAATCAATCAAACTTTTTAAATCCGATTTACGTTCATCGCTTATCTCATCAAATTTGGTAACAAGCTTGTTAATGAGTAAATTAAGTTCTTTTGTAATCATAGTAATGAAAGTTCTAAAAATTGAGTTATTGGATTACACACCCCTGCCCCTCTTGATAGAGGGGATGTAAAATGTTAATTTTTAGAACGCCCTTTAACAACATCCTGATTTTGGGTCACAACAAGGTTTCTGTCCGTAAACCGTTACACTAAAAATTCCAAATTCGCCTTTATTGTAAGCTTCAATTTCTTGAGGTGAAAGGTATTTCGAAAGTATTTCGTTAGGAAGAATAATCGGTTTTTCTTTTTGTATACTTATATCAGTAAAACCTGAATTGTGAATAATGTTCATGTAATCTATCAATTGAATAGCTCCGGAAACACAACCTGCATACATTTCGGCGTCATTTTTTAAGTTCTCTGGTAAATTTCCTTTCAATACCACATCACTAACACTAAAATGCCCACCAGGCTTTAAAACTCTATACATTTCTGAAAACGCTTTCTCTTTGTCAGGAACTAAATTTAATACGCAATTACTGATTACCACATCAATTCTATTTCCACCAATGGGCAAGCTTTCAATATCTCCATGTCTGAATTCCACATTGTTGAAATTTAACTTTTCAGCATTCTCTCTTGCTTTTGCTATCATTACTTCGGTCATGTCCACCCCAATAACTTTTCCTTTTTCTCCGGTTAAAGCTCTTGCAACAAAACAATCATTTCCTGCTCCTGAGCCTAAATCCAACACCGTATCACCTTCATTTATTTGAGCAAATTCGGTGGGTATTCCGCAACCCAAACCTAAATCGGCATCGGCATTATAGCCACCTAGTTTAGTGTAGTCTTCCGCAAATACGGCATAATCAACCGTGCAGCAACCTCCTGCCCCACAACAACTGGTTTCATTTTCTGTTTTCGATTGTAAAGCAATTTCGCTGTATTTGTCTTTTACTAGTTGTTTTAATTCTTCTGCGTTTTTCATATTTTTTATGTTTAACATTATACTTGTTTTGTCATTTTAACCACATAGAAACATAGTTTTATTTCGCTACAGCCCTATAATAAAAAAGTCGAACAATAAGTACTTTCCTGATTTATCGTGAAAACTATGTTAGCTATATTTATCCTTTCCATGCTTTTAGTTCTATGTGCCTATGTGGTTATTTTAATCTTAACAACATTTATTTTTTTTCGAATAGCTACTCAACAACAATTCGCTTTCTTTTTGCAACTCTTTCCAAACTTTTTCATCAATACAATAACAAGTTTTTGCTCCTTCTATCTCTCCTTTAATAATTCCCGCAGCTTTTAATTCTTTTAAATGTTGCGAAATAGTCGATTGTGACAATGGAAGTTTTTCCACTATATCACCACAAACACAAGTTTTTTGATGAATAAGAAATTCGATGATAGCAATACGTGCAGGATGACCTAATGCTTTAAAGAATTCCGCTTTTCGGTTTTGTTGGGTAGTAAAATTATTGGTTTTTGTTATTCCCATACTCATCTATTTATCGCAATATTACGATTAATAACTTTAATCCGTTATATCTTTTAAAAATTTTCAACAAGTACCTGTTAATTAGATATTGCTGATAGCAATATTAAAACCTTTTTAATCCTATAATTTAGTATCATGTTAAACAAAATTCCGAATTGGCTAAAAAATAAATACGTGCTTACTACAGTAGGATTTATTTTGTGGGCTTTTATTTTTGATCAAAACAACCTTATTACTCAGTACGATTACATTAAAGAACTTAAATCCTTACAAAAAGACAAAGCGTATTACATAAATGAGCTCAATAAAACCAGGCAAGAACTTAAAGATTTAACTACCAATCCGATAACTTTAGAAAAATTTGCTAGGGAAAAATATTACATGAAAAAAGACAACGAAGAAATCTTTGTTTTTGAATCGGAAAAGTAATCAGCGCATTCATCTCGTTATCATTACTCTTATATCAATGTTTTTGTTAAATTTGTAACCCATCATCTTATTTAAATATGGACTTATTCGACAATTTTAAAGAAGTTTCTCATCAGCAATGGCGAGATAAAATTATTGCCGATTTAAAAGGAAAAGATTTTAATGAACATTTGGTTTGGAATTCAATTGAAGGAATAACGGTTCAGCCCTACTATAATCATGAAGATTTATCTTCCAATACCTCAAAAGACTACAACCTAACTGCTGATTCTAACAAGTGGAAAATTAATGCCTGTATTGATATTAATTCTATTGATGAAGCTAATGCAAAGGCGTTATATTTATTAAGAAAAGGCGCTAATTCGATTCAGTTTAATGGTGAAATTTCGTCTCAAATCGATTTTGACAACTTATTGAAAGGAATTGATATTAAAATAATTCATATTCATTTTTATAATACCGACCCCACAAAAACATTCGCATTTTTATCCACATGGTGTGAAAACAAAAACGTTTCAATCAACAATATAATAGGTTCTATAAGCTTTGATTTGTTAGGAGAACTTTTAACCACAGGGAACTGGAATAAGGATGAAAAAACCGATTTTGATGAATTATTTTCCATCAATTCTATACCAACTGATCTCAAAACAATTACAATAAATGGATTAAACTTCAACAATGCAGGAGCTACCATTATTCAGGAACTGGCTTATTCGTTTTCGGAAGTGGTAGCCTATATTAATTTTTTGTCTGAAAGAGGTTTAGATATCAATATATTAGCTAGCAAAACCCAGTTTAACTTTGGTATTGGACCAAATTATTTTTTCGAAATTGCCAAAATCAGGGCTGCAAAAATAGTATGGACCTTGATTTTACAGGAATATAATGTAACAGACAAGTCAATCCATATAAATTCCACTACATCAACAACCAATTTTACCACTTTTGATGCGCACAATAATATTTTAAGAGCAACAACTGAAGCAATGTCTGCTATTATTGGAGGATGCAACGGATTAACTATTGTTCCATTTAATAATAATTTTGAAAATTATACAGATTTCTCAGAACGAATAGCCATCAATATACAACACATTTTAAAGGAAGAGTCTTTTTTAGATAAAGTTTCTGATGCTTCAAATGGAGCTTATTATATCGAACAATTAACGGATGAAATGGTTTTAAAATCATTGGCATTGTTTCAAAAAATAGAGCAAAACGGCGGCTTTTTAAATAACATTAAAAAGGGCTTTATTCAGGAAAGCATTCATGCGGTGGCTACCCAAAAACAAGAGGAATACAATTCGGGAAAAAGAACCTTGTTGGGGGTAAACAAACATCAAAACAAGACCAATCAAAAAGCAAAATACAATAAAACAAAAACTTTAAATAAAGACATAATTATAGCTGTATTACAACAAGTTGTATATTCTAATGAAATTGAAAAATTGCACTAACTGCACATGCCTAACTCAACCAATCATATTGAAATCATTAAATCGGTGAGGTTTGAATATGGGGTAATTGAACTTCGCTCCGACCATATCATCACATATGAACCAGCCAATGGAATTACCTCTTATACGTTGCCTCAATTGGAAATTATGCTGGGAATTTTGATAGAAATTTCGGGAGGCATTCCTCGACCCTATTTTTCGAATAATTACAACTTAAAATCACTAGAAAGTGAGGAAAGAGTTTTTATTTCAAATAACTTTCGCCAATTTGCAAATGCGTTTGCAATGACAGAAAACTCTGCAATTACACGATTTATTACTCATACCTTTTTACAACTTTTCAGACCTGAAATTCCAATAAAAATGTTTAAAACTAAAGAAGAAGCCTACGAATGGTTAAGAACGTTTAACAACTAAGCTATGACTCCAGATTTTTCTAAAATAACCTACAAAAAACTTCCCGAAGTAAAACCATCTAGAAGTAAAGAAAATACTTGGTTAACATCCGAACAAATTCCTGTCAAATCAAGCTATCACGCTGAAGATGTTGCAAATTTAAAGCAATTAAAATTTGGTGCTGGATTAGCACCCAACTTGCGAGGTCCATACGCTACCATGTACGTAATGCAACCCTGGACCATTAGACAATATGCTGGATTTAGCACAGCTGAAGACTCTAATGCCTTTTACAGACGAAATTTAGCTGCAGGACAAAAAGGCTTATCGGTTGCTTTTGATTTGGCTACACACAGAGGTTATGACTCCGACCACCCAAGAGTGGTTGGCGATGTGGGTAAAGCAGGAGTTGCCATCGATTCGGTAGAAGACATGAAAATTCTCTTTAACCAAATCCCCTTGGATAAAATGTCGGTTTCTATGACCATGAACGGTGCTGTACTGCCTATTTTAGCATTCTACATTGTAGCAGCCATGGAGCAAGGTGTTAAAATCGAAGATTTGTCAGGAACCATACAAAATGATATTTTAAAGGAATTTATGGTAAGGAATACGTACATATACCCTCCTCTTCCTTCCATGCAAATTATTGCCGATATTTTTAAATATACCTCGGCAAAAATGCCAAAATTCAATTCCATTAGTATTTCCGGTTACCATATTCAAGAAGCTGGAGGAACTAACGAAATAGAACTGGCTTATACATTAGCCGATGGTTTAGAATACCTACGTACTGGAATTTCGGCAGGAATGAACATTGACGAATTTGCTCCTCGACTATCTTTCTTTTGGGGAATAGGCATGAATCATTTTATGGAAATTGCCAAGATGCGTGCTGCACGGATGTTGTGGGCTAAAATCGTAAAACAATTTAATCCAAAAAATGAAAAATCATTGGCCTTACGAACTCATTGTCAGACCAGTGGATGGAGTTTAACCGAACAAGATCCTTACAACAACATTGCCCGAACTTGCGTGGAAGCCTTGTCTGCTGCTTTGGGAGGAACACAATCGTTACACACCAATGCATTGGATGAAGCCATTGCTTTACCAACCGATGCTTCCGCAAGAATTGCTCGAAACACTCAAATTTATTTACAAGACGAAACCGACATCTGTAGAACAGTCGACCCGTGGGGAGGCTCTTACTATGTGGAAAGCTTGACCAACCAAATTGCTGAAAAAGCTTGGAAACTGATTGAAGAAGTGGAAGAAAATGGCGGAATGGCAAAAGCGATTGAAAAAGGTATTCCTAAACTGAGAATTGAAGAAGCTGCTGCTCGTAAACAAGCTAAAATTGATTCGGGCAAAGAAATTATTGTGGGAGTGAACGAATACATCATTGAAAGCGAAGGAAATTTAGACATTTTAGAAATTGATAACAACCAAGTTCGAAAAGGACAAATAGAACGGCTAAACCAAATTAAAGCGACCAGAAACAACGAAAAAGTAAAAGGTGCGTTAAGCCAATTAACTGAAGTAGCAAAAACAGGCAATGGCAACTTGCTGGAATTAGCAGTTATTGCAGCAAAGGAACGAGCTACTTTAGGCGAAATTTCTGATGCGTTGGAAGAAGTTTACGGTCGTTATCAGGCACAAATACGTTCAATAAGTGGTGTTTATAGTAGTGAATCTATGGGAGATAAAGATTTTATAAAAGCCAAAGAATTAGCAGACCAATTTGCTGAATTGGATGGTAGAAGACCTCGTATTATGATTGCTAAAATGGGGCAAGACGGTCACGACAGAGGTGCGAAAGTGGTTTCAACGGCTTATGCCGACATGGGGTTTGATGTGGATATCGGACCTTTGTTTCAAACACCAGCAGAAGCAGCCAAACAAGCCGTAGAAAACGACGTGCATATTTTAGGCGTATCTTCTTTAGCTGCAGGACATAAAACCTTGGTGCCTCAAGTAATAGATGAGCTTAAAAAATTAGGGCGTGAAGATATTTTAGTGATTGTGGGCGGAGTTGTGCCAAAACAAGATTATGATTACTTGTTTGAAGCTGGAGCTGTAGGTATTTTTGGACCAGGAACCAAGATTAGCAAAGCAGCTCAGGAAATTTTGGAATTGATGATTGAGAGTTATTCTTAAATACTTATAAGCAAAGCATTTTTAAATAGCTTTGTTCTGCTTATTTCTTATACGAATCCACCGCTTTTCGAACACTACCAAACTCCAACAATAATTTGTTTGCAGTTTGGTAATCTACATTAATTTCTTTCATAATCATTTGAGTACCCCTATCCACCAGCTTATCGTTACTCAATTGCATGTCTACCATTTTATTGCCTTTTACTTTTCCCAATTTAATCATTACCGCTGTTGAAATCATGTTTAACACGAGTTTTTGTGCCGTTCCAGATTTCATTCTGGTGCTTCCAGTAACAAACTCTGGGCCGACCACCACTTCAACGGGAAATTTAGAAACCGCAGCCAATTTACTTCCTTTGTTACAGGTAATACAACCTGTAACAATGTTGTTCTTGTTGCATTTTTCTAACGCACCTATCACATAAGGTGTTGAGCCAGAAGCTGCAATTCCTATTACAACATCTTTATCTGAGACATTATACTCCAACAAATCTTTCCACCCTTGTCCTCTATCATCTTCAGCAAATTCAATAGCTTTTCGAATGGCTGAATCGCCACCAGCAATTAAACCCACCACCAAACCATGAGGCACCCCAAAAGTTGGTGGACATTCTGACGCATCAACTACACCAAGCCTTCCACTCGTCCCTGCTCCCATGTAAAACAACCTTCCACCCTGTTGAAATTTCTCCACAATTACATTCACTAATTTTTCAATGGAAGTCATTTCCTTTTCTACGGAAAACGGAACGGTTTTATCTTCTTTATTGATATTTTTAAGCAATTCAATAACACTCATTTTGTCCAATCCATCGTAATTTGAATCTGCTTCGGTGGTTTTAATAGCCATAATCAATTTATTAAAAAACGAATTTACAAATCTAGTTTTGCTTTATAGTAATATTTGGTAAATTTAGGGCAAACTTATATTCATGTCGAAAAACTTAAGTGAATTATCCGGTAGAAAAGGATTAACCAATAATCTGTTTGAGAGAATTGGTGATGCTGCCCTAGAAAATGGCACACCATCTGCCGAAGCTTTAGAAAAATTAGCTAAAGAATTCTTAATTGGTATAGGAAATACTTACGGAACAGCTTCTTTTTACGATTTTACCAAAGAAGAAAACCAAGGTAAAAAAGTTTACATCTGCAATGGAAGCGCATGTGTTTGTGCTGGAAAACAAAACGAAGTAAAAAACGAGTTAAAAAAACATTTTAAACCCAACGAAATTGGTCACATGACGTGTTTGGGAAGATGTTACGAAAATGCGGCATTCCATTACAACGGAAAAAATTATTCAGGGAATGATATTGAGCAAATCTCAAATCTCAAATCCCAAACCAACTCCCTTCCTTCAGCCGACGGATTGGGGTGGGACAATCCTCAAACCTCAAACTACAATATAAAAGCTACTACCGAAATCCTCACCGCTACTTTCGATGGGTTTGAAAAGCATTATTCGTTATTAAAAACTTCACTAAAAAAATCACCCACGGAATTATTAAACGAAATCAAAAAATCGAACATTAGAGGTCGTGGTGGCGCTGGTTTTCCGATGGCATTTAAATGGGAAGCTTGTAAACACGAAAAAAATGATACCAAGTTTATCATTTGCAATGCCGATGAAGGCGACCCTGGTGCCTATTCGGATAGGTATTTACTAGAAAATCGCCCACACGCTGTTTTGTTTGGAATGCTTATAGCCGGATATATTACTGGTGCCGAATGGGGAGTGTTGTACATCCGAGCTGAATATCCTGAATCGGTTACCATTGTCCAAAAAGCCATTGATGAATTAAAGAATCATCAACTGCTTGGAAAAAACATTAATAATTCGGGTTTTAACTTCGATTTTAAAATTATAAAAGCACAAGGAGCCTACATTTGTGGCGAAGAAACAGCTTTAATCAATTCCATTGAAGGGCAACGACCAGAAGTTCGTACCCGACCACCTTTTCCTACGCAACAAGGCTTGTTTAATAAACCAACCATCGTCAATAATGTAGAAACGTTGGCTAATGTTTACAGCATTTTAAAAATTGGTGGAGAAGCTTATGCGAAACTAGGTACCGAAAAATCGAAAGGAACAAAATTAGTTTGTTTGGATAGTTTTTTCAACCATCCTGGAATTTACGAAGTAGAAATGGGAACTCCACTGGAAAAAGTAGTAATTGAATTAGGTGGAGGATTTAAATACCCAGTAAAAGCCATGCAAATTGGAGGTCCGTTAGGTGGAATTGTACCTGTTTCAAAAATTAAGGATTTAAGTATTGATTTTGAATCGTTTGCTCAAAACGGATTTTTGTTGGGACATGCTTCCATTGTTTGTATTCCAGCAGATTTTTCGATGATGAAATACATAGAACACTTGTTTGAATTTGCAGCTTACGAAAGTTGTGGCAAATGTTTTCCTTGTCGATTAGGTACTAAACGTGGGCATGAATTAACATCGAAAGCCATTAATGAAAATTATAAAATTGACAAAAACTTATTCAGCGATTTACTAAACACTATGCAACAAGGGTCTTTGTGTGCTCATGGAGGAGGAATACCATTGCCAGTAAAAAATGCCCTACAGTATTTTAATGATGAACTAAAAAAATATCTCAATTAGTATGAGTTTGTTTTCTCCCGACACTTCAGCTTTTAATAGTTATTACGATAAAGCCCGCTATTTATTAGCTTGGCGAGTTTCTCTCGTTTTTATACCCATATTTATTATCGTAACCGTTTTCTATAGCTTTACGAGTATTAATGCAGCTACTCCTTCTTTATTGGTTGTTTTTGTAGGATTATTTTGTTTAACCTTTTTATATTTAACCAAAAACTATAAACCCATTTTTTGGGTGTACGCCATTAGTGGTTGTGTTCTATCTAACTATGCCATGAATACCGTTTTTGAACTGACTCATTACAACGATTTTTTATGGATATTGATTTGTGTATTTCTTGCTTTTTTAGGTTTAGGCAGAAAAGTTGGTATTATTTTTATTGTTGCTAATGCTATATTAATTTTCTATTTCTTTCAATTTTCTTTAAATAAACACATTTCTATTTTACAGCCAAGAAACCATATTGAATTGTATGCTGAATTTCTAGAAGTTCTATTTGCTTTTTTTATATTAGGTTACCTCACACATCAATATTTTTTATTCCAGCAGCACTCCGAAAAAGAGTTGAAAATTGCAAATAAAGAACTTGAACTTCAAAATCAACTCATAACAATAAAAAACAACGAAAATATCATGTTGATTAAGGAAGTGCATCATCGAGTAAAAAATAACTTACAAATTATTACCAGCTTACTTAGATTACAAAAAAATAATTTACCTGATGATGTGCAAATTAAGTTTGACGAATCCATAAATAGGGTAATGTCAATGGCCTTGATACATCGTAAACTTTATCAATCAACCGATTTATCTAATGTAGATTTAGAATCTTATATCAACGATTTAATTAAAGAAATTTTTACTAGTCTTTCTACCAATAAAAATTTTACTACTACCGTTTCTACCAATGGTTTAAATATAGGCTTAAAAACTATTGTACCTTTTGGCCTTTTAATCAATGAATTACTTTCTAATTCGTTCAAGCATGCTTTTAAAGAATCCGCTAAAAATGCCATCACAATTGAACTCAACCCTTTAAATGATGATTTTTTTGAGTTAAAATATAACGATACTGGAATTTGGAAATCAACAGACGATAAACAAATTCGATTTGGATTAGAGCTTATCGAAACACTTACAGAGCAATTAGAAGGAACGTTTACACGAAAGAATACGAATTACATTTTTAAATTAAAAAATATAGACATCTAAATAGATTTACTATGAAGATAGCATACATCAATAACCAACCCCATCACTATAAAACTGGCGAAACCATTTTAAATTTTGTGAAACGTATCGAAGGAAATAAAGCCATTCCAACTCTATGCGACGCTCCCAATTTATATCCTTTTGGTTCATGCCGAATTTGTAGTGTGGAGGTAGCATTAGAAAAAGACGGAAAAACTAAAACCGTAGCCTCTTGCCACACTCCTGTTATGGAAAACAGCTATATCTATCACGAAACAGATAACATCCAAAAACTAAGAAAAAACATTATTGAATTAGTATTAACCGACCATCCTTTAGATTGTTTAACGTGTGAAGTAAATGGAAATTGCGAATTACAAGATGTTGCTGCTCGTATTGGAATAACAGAGGTTCGTTACCCTACTGGAGCAAATCATTTAGATAGAAAAAAAGACGCTTCACATCCATACATGCGTTCTGAACTTTCGAAATGTATAAACTGTTACCGATGTGTAAGAGCTTGTGATGAAGTTCAAGGTCAATTTATTTTAACTATGGCTGGAAGAGGATTTGATGCCCACATCGCAAAAAGCATGAACGATTCCTTTATGGAATCCGATTGTGTAAGTTGTGGTGCTTGTGCTCAGGCTTGTCCAACCAATGCCATTTCCGATGTTTTTCAATCAAAATCGATACAAGCTACAAAAAAAACAAGAACGGTTTGCACATACTGCGGTGTGGGTTGTAACCTAGAAGTTTCAACCGTAAATGGGAAAATAAAATCTATTCAGGCTCCATATGACGCAGAGGTAAATGCTGGACATACCTGTTTAAAGGGTCGATATGCTTTTAAATTTTACGACCATCCAGACCGATTAAAAACCCCTATGATTCGTAAAAATGACAAACTTGAACCTGTGTCGTGGAATGAAGTTTATGATTTTATGGCTGATAATTTCAATGCTATTAAAAACGAGTTTGGGCCAGATGCAATTGCCGGAATTTCTTCAGCACGAACGCCTAACGAAGAAAATTATTTGATGCAAAAATTTATTCGTGCGGTAATTGGAACCAATAATATTGACTGTTGTGCAAGAGTCTGCCACTCTCCTACAGCTTTAGGAATGCAAAAATCTTTTGGCACAGGAGCCGCAACCAATTCAATAATTGATTTAGAATATACCGATTGTATTTTTATAATTGGTGCAAACCCAACCGATGCCCATCCTGTAATAGGAGCAAAAATCAAACAAAAAATGATGAAAGGGGTTACTAGTATTGTGGTTGACCCTCGAAAAATTGAATTGGCAAAATATGCTACCTATCATTTACAATTGAATCCAGGAACCAATGTAGCACTGCTAAACATGATGTTGTATTACATTATTTCTGAAGGATTAGAAGATAACCATTTTATTATTTCTCGTTGTGAAGGTTTCAAAGAAATGAAATCCGAAATTCTAAAATTAGATATGATCAAATTAGAAAAAATTACGGGAGTTGATAATAAACTGGTTAGAAAAGCTGCGATAGCTTATGCAAAAGCACATGCTGCAATGGAATTTCATGGTTTAGGAGTTACAGAACACACGCAAGGAACACATACAGTTCAATTGATTGGAAATTTAGCCATGATTACCGGAAATATTGGTAAAAAAGGTACCGGCGTAAACCCTTTACGTGGGCAAAACAATGTTCAAGGTGCTGCCGACATGGGGGCTCAGCCTTATCAAGGTGCTGGTTATTATGATGTTAAAGATGTTAAAGCAAACAAACATTACAATAAATTTTATGGCTCAATCTTACCTACTCATGAAGGGTTAAAAATTCCTGAAATGTTTGACGCAGCTATAGTTGGTAAACTTAAGGCTTTATGGATTATTGGTGAAGATGTGGTGCAAACCGACCCCAATACTCAGAAAGTAATTAAAGCCCTTTCGAATTTAGATATGTTGGTTATTTCAGAATTGTTTATGACCGAAACAGCCAAATTAGCCACTGTGCTTCTCCCCGCTTCTTCATTCTTAGAAAAAGAAGGAACATTTACCAATGGAGAACGAAGAATACAACGAGTACAGCGTGTTGTTGAACCTATAGAAGGCACCAAACCTGATGGACAAATTATTGTTGAAATGATGCGTAAAATGGGATACGACCAATGCGATTATACAGCAGAAAATATGTTGCAAGAAATTTCACAAATTGTTCCATTTTTTGAAGGTGTAAGGTGGAATGCATTGGGAAATACTGGAAAACAGTGGCCTGTTTTACAAGATGGAAAAGGTACCAAACGATTACATTTAACTCAATTTAAACACGGTAAAGGTCAGTTCTTTTTCTATCCATTTAAAATAAGTAACGAACTTAAAATTCATTGCAAGGATTTTCCTTACATTATTACCACCAACAGAGAATTAGAACATTATAACTGTGGAGCAATGACACGAAGAACGGGTAACGTTGATATTCTTAACGAAGATGTGTTATTAATTAATCCCAATGATGCAAAAAACAATTCCATAAAAAATGGCGACATGGTTTGCGTAGAATCTCCTCGTGGAAAAGTGGATATTAAAGCAAAAATTACCGACGAAGTAAAACCAGGTATTTTAAGTTCTACCTTTCATTTTCCAGATATAATGCTCAACAACATTACTTCTGATGAACATGATAGCGAAGCCTTTTGTCCTGAGTACAAAGTGGTAAGTTGTAGAATTAGAAAAAGTAAGGGAAAAAATATTTTAACGAATTAAATGGTATAATCTTTGATAAAATACGTTAAACCTTAAAAATTAAACCTATGAAAACAAAAACACACATTACATTAAAAAGCTTATTAATTATAGCATTTTTATATTTTGGAAACTCAATTTTTGCTCAACATCAAAAGATAAACCATCATCCTAAAGGTTTGCCAAGGGCTACTATGCCTACAAAACAACCTTCAATGCTACAAGCTCAAAAAGTATTAAAACGTACACAATTTGTAATTCTAAAAGCTAAAATAGCTGTAAATAAAGGCCAAAATTATACAGGCGATTTAGCTAAAGCTGTGGCTCATCAAAAACAAGCAAAGAAATTTTACTTGATGAAAAATCCAAACAGAGCTATTCTTCACTCTCGTCAAGCTCGAATGTATGCCTTTAAAACGTTACAAGCAAACAAAGCTGGGACTGATGTTGATCAAAGCTATCAATTTAATAAAGAAGAAAATGCTATGATTGGCACCCAACAAGATGGAATTGACCTAGATAAAGATTTGGAGCAAACCACTTTCAACGACAAAGCGGTTACCGATAAAGAAATGACTGATAATGAAGTGTTAGAAACACCCGCCTCAGAATATAAAAATGAATAACCGTTTTTCTAATTAATAAAAAGGGTAAAGCAAACTTTACCCTTTTTTATGTTATACAAAATCGGTTTAAAAGTATTTACAAGTATAAAAATCTTACCTAAGCTTTATTTTTACTTTTGAAACGTAAAACTCCATTTTATGAAAAAATTATATTACTTATTACTTGTTATAGTGGTTACAAGCTGTAATACAACTACTACAAAACCAATTAATATTACTACAGAAGACCCCAACAAAGCGTTAGCTAGTGTGCTCGAAAACTATTATAACGAGCGAATGCAACTGCTTCCCCTTGAAGCCACAGCAAATGGTGATTCACGTTTCAACAACCTCTTGCCTGCCGATTTTACCGAATCTTATCGTGCAACATTGAAAGATTTTTTTACTCGATACACCGATTCTATCTCAACAATTATTCCTGCAATCTTAAATGAAAATGATAAAAAGAGTTATGATATTTTCACCTATCAATTAAAAATGTCGTTAGAAGGCTTGGAGGTAAATTTTCTGGGTAGTCCTGATAAAAACGATTTTACCTACATGCCTTTCGACCAGTTTAATGGAGTGCCTATTGGTTTCGGACAAATGGGCTCAGGCACAGGAAATCAACCCTTTAAAACGGTAAAAGATTATGACGATTGGATACAACGTTCAATTGCATTTTCGGCCTGGGTAGATAGTGCTATTGTTTACTTTAGAAAAGGAATAGCTATGAATTACGTTTTACCAAAAGCAATTGTCGTAAAAATGATTCCTCAAATGTACAACATCATAACTACCGATGCTACCAAAAGTTTGTTCTACACTCCTATTCAATTAATGCCTGGAAGTTTTACGGAAGCCGATAAAATAAGATTGACCGCTGCGTACATTGACATGATTAACAACTACATTGAACCATCATATAAAAAGCTAGGCGATTTTTTACAACATGAATATTTACCAAAAGCCAGAAACACAACCGGAATAAATGCCTTACCCAATGGTGATAAGTTGTATTCCTACCTAGTTAAGTACTGGACTACTACCAATAAAACTCCTGAAGAAATATATCAAACAGGGCTGTCGGAAGTAAAACGTATTAGAACCGAGATGGAAACCATTAAAAACCAAGTAGGTTTTAAAGGCGATTTGAATGCTTTTTTCTATTTTATGAAAACCGACCCACAATTTATGCCATTCAAAACACCCGAAGAAATATTGCATGCTACCCGAAACATCCAAGCCACGATAGATCCGAACCTTAAAAAAATGTTTACGCTTACACCAAAAACAAAATTTGAAATACGACAAACCGAAGCTTTTAGAGCAGCAAGTGCCAGTGCCGAATATTATCCTGGCTTACCCGACGGGACAAGACCTGGCATTTATTATATTCCTATTTTAGATGCTACCAAATACAATGTAACTGGTGGTATGGAAAGCACCTTTCTGCATGAGGCAATTCCTGGTCACCATTTTCAAAATAGCATACAATCGGAAAATATGTCGTTACCTAATTTCCGTAGGTTTATGTGGTATGGAGCTTATGGTGAAGGTTATGCCTTGTATTGCGAAAGTCTTGGTAGTGAACTTGGTTTATACACCGACCCTTATCAACACATGGGAGCGTTGGGCGATGAAATATTACGTGCAATAAGATTGGTGGTTGATGTTGCCATGCACACGGGTAAAATGACTCGTGAAGAGGCAATTGCTTACATGATGGAAAACGAATCGATTAGCGAAGAAGGTGCTGTTGCAGAAATAGAACGTTATATGGTTTATCCAGCTCAAGCCTTAAGTTATAAAACTGGTGCGTTGAAAATATGGGAATTACGCAACAAGTACAGCAAACAGTTGGGCGATAAATTTAACCTATCCTCTTTTCATGACGAATTTTTAAAAGACGGTTGTATGCCATTGGACGTAATTGAGCAATCGATGGATGAATGGGCAAAAAACAACCTTTCAAAACCAATTAAACAAGTAAATATACCAATGCATTAATTCTCGGAAGTTACGCCGTGATAAAATGCGAAAACATTGAAAAAATGAATCAACATGTATTCTTTTGTTGGCTTTTAGAATAAAACTAGGCCTTCAAAGCAGAAGATAGAGAAAGATTTTATTCTAGCGTTTTTCACTAACAAATCAAATCACTTCTAAATCGCTAGCATTAAGCCAACCCAAATTACCATTTGGTAATTTAATTTTTACCCAACCAGTGCTTTTTTCCAACACATTTACTTTGGTGCCTTCATGTAAGGTGAAAAGTTTTTGAGCGTTCGTGTTGGGTTCGCTTTTTATGGTAACGGTTTCGGTAAAAATAATGCCCTCAGCCGATTGGTTTACGAATTTTTGGTTCTCACTTGCCATAAACCAACAGAACAAACCCATTACTACAAACAACAATCCACCGTAAAAACCCGTTTTCTTTACTAAAACTATTCCAGAAAGTAAATAACTAATAAAAAGTAATAATGCCACCACCAACAAACCTACGGCATAATAAGCCCAAGTACTAGAGGTTTTAGAACCCACAAAATTTTTGTAAGCATTTCCAATAAAAAGTTCTGGTAAACGATCAATCTTGTCTATTGTTCTAGTATTGGCTTGTTTTAAATTAAATAAGGCATCTTCGTAGTCGGGTTTTAATTTTAAGGCTCGTTCGTAATTTAAAATGGACTTTGGAACTTCATTAAGCTTAAAATAAGCATTACCCAAATTGTAATAAATCTCTGGTGACAAATAATCGTCAGCAATCAATTCATCGTAAATTTTAACCGCCTCAGTATATTTACCATCAGCGTATAGAGTGTTAGCTTCTTTAAATTTAATGTTAGGGTTGGCAATTGAGGTGGCAATTGAGGTGGCAATTGAGGTGGCAAATGTAAAAGAATTTAATACGAACAAAAAAAACATACCAAATATTCGTAGTGTGTGAAAACTAGAAATCGTCAACTTTCTACTTTCAACTTTAAACTTTAAACTTGAGTTCATAATCTTACCTCCTTTTCTAGTTGGTTAATGATTGATTCCGCTTTTCCAAATATTTCTTGTTCAGAAACTGAAACTGGAGCAAAACGAGCCATCTCACAAAGCTCTAAGGTTGCAATAAAATTGTTAGTGGTTTCTCCACTAACATTTACAACAGCAAGTTGTTGTGCGATGTTTTCTTTATTTAACGCCGAAAATGGAATTTTAAGCTTGTCGCTAGTGTATCCAAATAAAGCTTTAGAGATATGTTCATAAAACTCAGATTTTTGATGGGCTTCCATACTTTTTTTAGCAGCAGATAAATATTTAATAGCCATTTTATTGGCTTTTCTACTTTTAGAACCCAATACATCTTGTTGAGCGGCTCTAATTTTGTTTCTAAAAATTAATACTAGTATAAATAGTAAAGGCAATATGACTATGGCCATATAAAACCAACTACTACCATAAAACGAAGTTTTAGCATGTGTTACCAAAATGTCGCTCATAAAAATATAGCGAATGTCTTCACCTAAAATCTGAACATCTTCTTTATTGGCGGCAGTAAAGGTAACATTTTCAGCACTTCCGTCACCTTTTTCAACCACAATGGTAAAAGGAGCTGTTTTAGAAGTTTTATAGGATTTTGAGGCTGGATCGAAATACGAAAATTCAATAGGGTCGATGGTAAATGTTCCTGGATGTCGAGGTATGATAAGGTAATCGTAATCTTTTGAGCCTGAAACACCTGTTAACGTAGTTTTGTAATTATCGGCAATTTTTGGGTCGTACGTTTCAAAATCTTTAGGAAACTCAACCTTAAAATTATCAATCAATGGTAAATTACCTTTTCCGACAACCTTAATTTTTAAATTAATGGCTTCGTTGGCTTTTACCTTGTTCGATGTTACATTGGCTGAAAAATTGAACTGCCCAACAGCACCTGAAAAGCTAGCAGGCTTGTTTTTTTCGGGATGAGGTAGCACCTTAATCTTGATAGGCTGACTTTTTAAATTGGCTTCGACATTTTCTACTCTACCAAAAAATTGGTCGAAAACAGAATTTCCACCACTTACTCTTTTTTGAACCACAAATTTCATTTCGATTGGATCTATGGTTAACGTTCCAGAACGTTGTGGAAAAAGTACAATTTTACGTATGGTAGCAACATTCCAACGGTAACCACCAAATACCTCTTGACTCCACTGTGCTTGTCCTAAATCAATCTCTTGACTCCAAAATCCGTTTAAATCAGCATTTTTTACTAATTCGTTCCCAGCAATATTTACTTTAGTGTACAATTTATAGGTGGCCACAATATGATCTCCTTGATAAACTTCACTTTTACTCACACTTGATTTAATAAACAAATCTTTTGAAGCATCGGCTTTAGAAACATTAATGGTTTCGTCTGGTTGGTTTTGTTGTGCTTGTTGCTGCTGTTGCACATTTACTCCTTTAGAAACCGAAATATTTATAGAATTGGTACTATAGGCTTTACCGTCTACTGCTGCAACTGCAGGTTTAATGGTAAACATTCCCTCTTTAACCGCCATCAACACATAACTTATTGAAATAGAGGAACTCATATTACCATTCACAAACGACATACTTGTGGATTGGTTTGGCCCAGACAAAACTCTAAAATTAGATAAATCGGGAGCTTTAAAGTTAGTTATTTTAGCGTTGGCCGTAAACTGGATTTGAAATCGATCGCCTGTAGCAACTTCTGTATTACTTGTTGCAGCAGTAAACTTTACATCTTGAGCAAATGCACTAACACCCAATGTAAAGACAATAAAAAGGAATAGATATTTTAATAGTTTGTGCATACTTGTTATTCGTTTTTCTTTTGTAACCAACTTGTAGCGTTGAAAAATGAAGATTATTAATATCTTTCTCATTGCTATAAATAGGTATTAATGCTACTTCGTGGTCTTCACTTCATTTGTTAGTGTAAATCGATACCGATTTACAAACAAATTTTGTTCAGAATGACAATTATAATTAATTCATTTTCAAATCTTCAAATTAGCAAATTGGCACTACCAATCTTTTTCAATATTAAGTTTTTGTCCGTTTTCTTTTTTCTTTTTTAGTTTTGCTTGCACCTTTTTTTCTTGATTATTTAACGCATCTAACATTTGCTTGGCTTCTTGCTTTGATAATTGCTCAGGTTTGGGTTGTTGGTCTTTATTTTTATCTCCATCCTTTTTCTCATCCGACTTGTCCTTTTTATCCTGATCTTTTTTGTCTTTGTCCTTATCTTTATTCTTGTCCTGATTCTTTTTGTCTTGGTCTTTTTTATCGTCTTTTTTGTTTTTGTCCTTATCTTTATTTTGCTGTTGCTGCTGTTGAATTAATTTTTTCTTGGCATAAGCTAAATTATATCGGGTCTCATCATCAGTAGGATTGTGCTTTAGCGATTGTTTATAAGCATTAATACTTTCCTCGTATTTTTCGGCTTGCAACAACGAATTTCCCATGTTGTGATACGCATTGGCTTTTATGCCTTTATCTTTCGATTTTTCGGCAATTTTTTGAAATTGCTGTGAAGCTTCTGCGTATTTTTTTTGTTTGTAAAGGGCATCACCTAAGTTAAATTCAGCTTTTTCTGATTCGCTATTTTTTTCTAAAGCCTTATTGTAATTTTCTTCTGCACCAGCAAAATCTTGTTTTTCGTATAAGGTATTTCCTTTACGGATAAATTTTTTATCTTCTTGCCCTACTCCTTGAAGATATGATACCAAAAATAATATGAAAACTAAGTTCTTCATCATTTTTTTACTTCAAACAAATTAAGTTGATCTAATTTTCCGCTTTTACGTGTTGGAATAAAGAATTCAAGCAACAACAAGGCAAATGCAATTATTAAAAATAGTTGAAAACGACTTTCGTAATTTTTAAACACTTTACTATCAAATTCTTTTTTCTCCATTTTACCAATTTCGTCCATAATAATTCCTAAACCAGCATTTGCATTGGTAGCTCTCACATAAGTTCCATTACCAGCAGCAGCAATTTGTTTAAGCATATTTTCTTCTAATTTAGATACCACTGTATTGCCGGTATGATCTGTTTTAAAACCAATTTGCTTACCAGCTTTATAAATAGGTAATGGTGAGCCTTGTTCTGACCCCATTCCAATAGTATGAACGGTTACTCCCATTTCGACAGCTTTTTGTGCTGCAGAAACCGCGTCGTCTTCATGGTTCTCACCATCAGTGATTACTATAATGGCTTTGCTAGTGGTATTTTCGAAATTAAACGATTGCATTGCCAATTCAATAGCCGAGCCAATAGCTGTTCCTTGAGTTGGAACAATATCCGTTCCGATAGTTTCTAAAAACAATTTAGCCGATGAATAATCGGTAGTAATTGGCAACTGTACATAGGATTCTCCGGCAAATACAATAATTCCTAGTCGGTCATTTTCTAATTTTTCAATCAACTGGTAAATTGCTCTTTTAGCTCTTTCTAATCGATTTGGAGACAGGTCCTCAGCCATCATACTATTACTTACATCCAGCGCAATCATAAGGTCTACCCCTTCTTTTTTAGCCTCTTCTGTGGTAGTTCCGTATTGTAAATTTGCCAATCCTAACAACAAAAATAGTATGGTAAACAATAGAATAATAAATTTAATTATAGGCAGTTTAAACGACACATTTGGCATTAAACGTTTTATCACCGTCTTGTTAGAAAACTGCTTTAATTGTTTATTTTTCCATCGTTGGATTAAAATAAACACGATTATCATTAAAGGAATTACTGCCAATAACGACCACAAATAAATAATATGTTCAAACCTAAACGACACTTTTAAATACGGTATTTTTTAATAAAAATTCTACGATTAACAATACAGTTGCCAACAACGCAAAAGGCCAAAAATGTTCTGCTTTTTTTCTGTAGTCTGTAACATTAATTTTTGATTTTTCTAACTTATCTATTTCGGAATAAATTTGTTCCAATTTTTTATTATTGGTTGCTCTAAAATATTGTCCATCAGTTAATTTAGATATATCACTTAAAGTTTTTTCATCAATACGAACTGGTACATCTTGATACACTGTTCTACCAAATTGGTCTTGATAAGGGGTTGGGGCTGTTCCATTACTTCCAACGCCAATGGTATAAACTCGAATACCAAATTCGTGGGCAATTTCTGCTGCAGTTACAGGGGGTATTGAACCGGAATTATTTACCCCATCAGTTAACAAAATAACTACCTTACTTTTTGCCTCACTATCTTTTAAACGATTTACAGCCGTGGCTAACCCCATACCTACCGCCGTTCCATCGTCAATCATTCCATTTTTTACATCTTTAAATAGATTTAATAGCACATCGTGGTCGGTAGTAAGAGGACATTGGGTAAAACTTTCTCCCGAATAAATTACCAATCCTATTCTATCGTTTGGACGTTCCTTTATAAAATTCATTGCTACGTCTTTCGAAGCTTCCAAACGATTGGGTTTAAAATCTTCGGCTAACATACTTCCAGAAATATCCATAGAAATAACAATATCTATTCCTTCTGTAGTAACATCTTGCCAACTTGAAGATGTTTGAGGACGAGTAATTGCCACAATCAATGCAGCAATAGCTAATACGCGTAACGCAATAATTACATGCCTGAAATAAGGAAATTTGGTTTTTCCAAAGCTACTTATGGTCGAAATTTTAAAGGTACCTTGTAATTTTCTATTTCGTAAAATATACCATGCTAAGATAATTGGTATAACTAGGAATAGCCAGAAATATTCAGGGTTCTCAAATGATATGTCGTTCCAATAATTTAACATTACTTAGGACTGATTTGAAATTACTTTATTAGAACGCTGATGACGCAGATAAATATGATGAATTATGATTTTTTCCCCGACAAGTCGGGGTATATCAGCGAAAATCTTAACAATCAGTGTCATCAGCGTTCCATTTTATTTTTTAACTTGTTCCTCAACTATTTTGGTAGCATTTATAAAAGCAACTGCAATAATTAAACTTTGCTCATTTTCTTGGTGTAAAGGTTGTTCTTTTGCGAATTTCACTAAATCAGCTAACGTTAGTGTTTGTGTTAATTTATTCATCATTTCTGGTGTAATTTGCTGCAACCTTAGTCCATGCATTATTTCAATAGTGGTTTCTTCTAACGCATTTAACTGAAAACGGCTTTCAATGTATTCTCTTAAAATTTCAGAAATGTGTGAATAATATAATTTTACTTTTCCACTCTGCCATAATTTTTCTTGATTGAGTTTTTCTAATTTCTCTAAAGCAATAATGTGGCAAGGAATTACAGGAATTTCTTCTTCAACGACCTCTTGTGGTTTTCTATTTATTAAGTATTTAATCACAACTACTATTAGCGCAACTAAAACCAAAATGCCAACCATCCACCACCAATTGTCTTTTAGCCAATCAATAATGGAAAATGGTTCTGAAATAATTTCTTTTATATCAAAAATTTCTTTGGTAGTATCAACAGCGATGGTATTTACCTGCAATAAAAAAGGCTCTGTTTCAACGGTATCATTATTTACCACGAATTTAAAAGGAGGAATAACGTAATAACCTGAATCAAATGAAGTTAATGTTATGATTTGTTGTTGTATAACTTGATAAGGGTCGGCTTTATCAGGAACAATGGTATCAATTTTCGATTTATTTACAACTTCAATAAATTCGTTAATAGTATCATATATGGTAGGAAATGCAATACTTATACTTCCTAAATCACGACGGTAATCAATTTTTAAATGAACTTTAACTTGTTCTCCTATTAAAATAGCAGAAGTATCAGCTTTGGCTTCAACTTTAAATTGTTGAGCATTGGCTTGAAAAGCAAGTAGTAGTAGTAATATGTAGATAATTTTTTTCAAATGGAACATTGAACGCTGATGACGCTGATTTTTATGATTTTACACAATTTTTTTCTTAAACTGATAACACTAGTTTTTATGATTTTTAATATTTGTAAATACTTTTCTTCTAAATTCTGGTTCTTTTCCAAAATTAAGTAACAACCCAACTTCAATATCGCTTGCTTTTAGATAATTAATCCGTTGAAACTCGTGTTCTTCACAAAGTGATTCTGTGGCTTTCAACTCAATAATTACTTGATTATTAATTACTAAATCAGCATAATAAATACCTACTTCAACATCATTATAATAAACTTTTACCTGTTTTTGAGGTTCAACATCAAACCCTTCATTTTTTAGTTCTAAAATCATTGCATTTTCATAAACCTTTTCTAAAAATCCATAACCAAGTGTATTATATACTTGATAATATATTTTAATTATTTGCTTTGTGAGATTACTATATTTATAATTATCATACATAATTATCTATCTTATTTTATCATAACAATCAGCGTAATCAGCGTTCTATTTTTTCAAATTATTTAGCTCCTCTACGTTTAAACAAATTCATTAATGATTTTATATAGTTTTCTTCTGTAGTAATCTCAGCATTATCAACTCCAGACCTCTTTAATAACTTCTTTAATGTATCTTTTCTTCTCAAGGCTTCTGCTTTATAATGTATTCTAACATTTTTACTAGATGAATTAACCCATTTCAACTCATGTGTTTCAGCATCTAATAAGGGAATCAATCCTAGATCTGGTAATTCTTCTTCAGCTTTATCGTAAATGTGTAAAGCTATTAAATCATGTTTTTTATTGGCAATTTTTAAGGCATCTTCATACGATTTGTTATCAACAAAATCAGAAATTAAAAATGATGTACTCCTTTTCTTAATTACATTGGTAAAATATTTCAAGGCTAAACCTATATCAGTACCTTTACTTTTGGGCTGAAAATCTATTAAATCCCTTATAATCATTAAAATATGGCCTTTTCCTTTTTTTGGAGGAATAAACTTTTCAATAATGTCGGAGAAAAAAACAACTCCCACTTTATCGTTATTTTGTATAGCTGAAAATGCCAAAACTGCACATATTTCGGTGGCTAATTCTTGCTTACTTTTATCTTGAGTACCAAACTCTTTTGAACCGCTTACATCGACCAACAACATTACAGTCATTTCACGTTCTTCTTCAAACACTTTGATAAAAGGATGTCCAAAACGAGCAGTAACATTCCAATCGATAGTTCTTATTTCATCACCATGCTGATACTCCCTAACCTCACTAAATGCCATACCTCTGCCTTTAAAAGCTGAGTGATACTCACCTGAGAAAATTTGATTGCTCAACCCTCTGGTTTTAATTTCAATCTTTCGTACTTTTTTTAGAAGCTCTGAAGTAGAGATTGAGTTGGAAGACCGAGGTCTGAAGTCCGAAGTTTGATATTCCGATTTTGATATGAGATGATTAGTCTTCATTGAATTTTCTTTTTAAAAGCAACCATCATATTCATCAAAACAAATGATTCTTCATATAATTTATTGAATTCTGTTTCAATTAAATATTTTCTTTTTAAAGCTTTATGTAAGCATGTTACAACTTCAGCTAATGAGCGAATTGCGTATCCCATAAATTTTTTAAACTCTAAATGAGACTGTCCAATAGAGCCTTCAGCAATATTTAAAGCGATTGAATCGGCAGCCCTTCTAACTTGAGAAGTTAAATTATAAATCTCATTGGCAGGGAATTTTTTTGTCAAGAAATCTATATCCTCTCCAAAAGCCATAGCTTTTTGCCAAATAATCAACTTTTCAAACTTAAACCCTATCTCCATTTTATTTTTTTACTTCCGTCTTCCAACTTTTTTTACTTCGGTATTCGGTCTTCCAACTTCCAACTTCCAACTTCTAAGGAATTTCAACGTTATTTAATATTCCATTAATAATTTCTTCGGTTGTAATATTTTCAGCTTCTGCTTCATAGCTCAATCCAATTCTGTGACGAAGCACATCATGACATATAGCACGAACATCTTCTGGAATTACATATCCTCTTCGTTTTATAAAAGCATACGCTTTTGCTGCTAATGCAAGATTAATACTTGCTCTAGGCGAACCTCCAAAACTTATTAAGTTTTTGTAATCCGCTAAATTGTAGTTTTCTGGATTTCTAGTCGCATCAACAATGTCAACAATATATTGCTCAATTTTTTCATCCATATAAACTTCTCTTACCACCTCTCTCGCTCTTAATATGTCGGCAGGTTTAAGTACTTTATTAGGAACAGGAAATCCTGCCTTAGAAATATTATGTCTTATAATAATTTTTTCGTCTTCTTTTTTAGGATAGTCTAACACCACTTTTAACATAAAACGGTCTACCTGAGCCTCTGGCAAAGGATATGTTCCTTCTTGTTCTATAGGATTTTGGGTTGCCAATACCAAAAATGGTTCTGGTAATTTAAAGGTTTCTTCACCAATGGTAATTTGACGTTCTTGCATTGCCTCCAAAAGTGCACTTTGAACCTTTGCTGGAGCTCGGTTTATCTCATCAGCCAATACAAAATTGGCAAAAATTGGTCCCTTTTTCACCGAAAATGCTTCTTGTTTTTGGTTATAAATCATGGTTCCTACAACGTCGGCAGGCAATAAATCGGGAGTAAACTGTACACGGCTAAATTTTACATCAACAATTTTAGCCAAGGTATTTATGGCTAATGTTTTTGCTAAACCAGGAACACCTTCTAATAAAATGTGTCCGTTCGACAATAGACCTATTAAAAGACGCTCAGTCATGTGTTTTTGACCCACAATAACTTTATCCATTTCCATGGTTAGCAATTCAACAAATGAGCTTTCAAGTTGAATTTTTTCATTTAACGCTCTAATATCAACGCTTGATGTCTCAGGTTTAAGGATTGTTGTTTGTTGGTTGTACTTTATTTCTTCCATAATTTTACAATTAAAAACAAGTCAAAATTAGTCACACCATTTTACTTAAAAGTCCTATGGATAAAAGTCTTTGTTAAAAATTGTTAACGGTTAATTAATTCTTTTGCAAAAGATTAGAGTTTATCAAAAACTCCTAATCCGAACAAACTAAAATCGTATTTAATGGGATCCAATTTATCAATCTTTCTTAAAGTATGAGTTAGCTCCTCAACTGCTTTCCAATCGTTTTGAGTTCGATTTAGCAATCCTATTTTACGTGCCACATTTCCAGAATGCACATCTAATGGACACATAAGAGCACTTGGTTTAATTGTATTCCAAATACCAAAATCTACTCCCCTGTTGTCGTTTCTTACCATCCATCGCAAAAACATGTTGATACGTTTTGCTGACGAATTATTATTAGAATCCGACACATGTTTTGTGGTTCGAGTGGGATGCTCAATTTCAAAGAAAACAGTTCTAAAATGGTGAATACTTTTTTGCATGTCATTCTGATTAGCTGAAAAAACCGATTCAAGCCCTTCATGATTAAGGTATATATTTTTTAAAGATGTTATAAAAAAGAATAAATCAACCACATTAAACGTGCGATGTTTAAATGAAAGCAACCTATTCAACTCTTTATTATTATGATTAAGCACAAAATCATACGGGGCAAAATCCATTAATTGCATCAATTGATTTGCATTCTTAATAATTGTAACGCGCTGACCCCAAGAAATAGTAGCCGTTAAAAAACCAGAAATTTCAATATCTTCTTTAGTTGAAAATAAATGTGGTATGGATATAGGATCGGATTCAATAAAAGATTTACGGTTGTATTGATCATATTTTTCTTCCAGTAAATCAACAATTTCTTGATAGTTTAAGTTCATTTGACAAAATTATTATTGGTAAAGGTCTAATTTTATTTTTAAATTTATTGATGTGAATAACAAAGTACATCTTATTATTTTACTTTTTATGCTTGTTCAATCAAGTGTATTCTGTCAAAATCAACAACAAATGGTTATTGATTCGTTGACTGCTGTGGATACCACCGCTTTTAATGTAATAGAGAAAAAACTACCGAACGGCAAAGTAATGCAAATGTTAGTTATTGGTAAAGACACTAGTTACTTGTACAATTTACCTGTATTACGAATTGTTGGAGAAAAACTTTACGGTAATGCCGAAAAAGACAAGCAATTTCGACGATTACGTTACCATGTTACCAAGGTTTACCCTTATGCAAAGTTAGCTGCTCAAAAGCTTAGGGATTACAATACCGAATTGGAACAAGTGCACTCTAATCGAAAAAGAAGATTATTGCTTAAGCAACGTGAACGAGAATTAAAAGATGAGTTCACTGATGTTATAAAGTCCATGAGTGTAACTCAAGGCCGTGTGTTGGTAAAATTAATTGATAGGGAAACTGGCGAATCGACTTATGATATCATAAAAGAAATGAGAGGTGGGTTTAAGGCTTTTATATACCAAGGAGTTGCAATGTTGTATAGTGGAGACTTAAAAGAGCGCTATGACCCAAAAAGCAACGAAGAAGACGAAATGATTGAGCGGATTGTATTAATGATTGATGCAGGGAAAATTTAACCTATAATTGCATGCAAGTTTTCAAGTTGTTTTTTCCATAATAATTTTGAATTTTCCACATCATCTTCATCAGCAAAATCGGTAATAATTAAAGCAACGTCTTGAGTTAATTCGTCAATTTGAATACGTAATTCAAAATAAGTATCCTCATTATCATCACTGTCCCACTTAAATTTAACCGAATGATTATTTTTTTTAGAAATTAATTTAGCACTTTCTTCATTACTACCCCACATAAAAATAAAATTTTCACCTCTCGAATTTACATTATCTGCAAACCATTGGTCTAGTCCACTTGGGCTTGAAATATAACTATACAGCAGCGTAGGAGAGGCACTGATTACAAACTCTAATTGAAATTTTACTTTATCTAACATTGTTAATCGATTTTCATTTCTACTTGTGCAAGATATGAAAAAAAATGTTTTTAAAAATTATCTTAAAAAAAAATACGTTTATATGTTGATAAAATTACAAAACTACTATATTTGCAACCTTAATTTTGGCGAGGTAGCTCAGTTGGTTAGAGCGCCGGATTCATAACCCGGAGGTCGAGAGTTCAAATCTCTCTCTCGCTACAAAAAAAAGCATCAAATTCTTTGATGCTTTTTTTTATAATTTTAAACAAACTTTATTGTAGAAATTAAACTCCTAGCTTGAATATTCAAGTAATTGTTAAACTTGATAAATGATTTTAACTGATTTAAGGTCATCCAACAATATTGTTCAGGGATATGTTGATTAAAACTCTCTCCTACTTCGATAATCATATTTTTATTCTGCTCTTGAAAAAACCTACCACCTTCTTCAGATTGATAAGTAGAATATAAAACTAAGGCATTGTTTTTCTCTGGCTCTAAAACATATTCCAAAAAATTCACTTCATATTCGTTTTGCCCTTTTCTATAGTTTCCTGTTAAACATTGAACTGTTGGTGCTAGCTCAACAATATCAAAATTGCCCGATTCTAATTTAGCTTGAACTAAAAAATGATAAACACCATTTATTTTTTTAATCAGAAAAGCAATAATTCCTTCTTGAGCAGACTTAACCATGGGTTGGGTCCATGCTTTAACTTCACGATTTCCGATTTCAGCTTTTACTGCGATAATAGAAAAATATTTGTTATCAACATGATGAATAGAAAAATCATCCTTTAACCAATGACTCACTTTATTTAAAGGAATTTTATTTACCTCTAATTCAGCGTAAGATTTATGTTGGGTTATCCAAGAGATAAGATGTTCAATTGAATTTAACGAAAATTTATCATTCAATTCCGATTGTAAAAATTCACTTTCTACTAAACTTTTTCTTTTATAATTTTTTATTTCCTTCAGCGTATCTAAATCACCATAAGGAATTCCAGAAATAACAGTTCGAGTATCCATATTAATGATGTTGTCGAAATTTAATAATTCTTTTATCTGTCCGAGAGTAAGCCAACAAAAATTCTCTTTCACATCAATAATGCCCTTTGCTTCAATAATCATGTTTCGATTACGTTTTTTTAAAAATCGAGCTCCTTGTTCAGATTGAAGTTGATCTAACAACACGTTAACATCATCTCTTTGATTAATAAAATAATCTAAATACAATGGTGCTACACCATTATGAACCAAGGTGTAGTTGCTTTTTGTAGCTTGAAGTGTTGGTGAAATTTGTACTGAATTAATGTTTCCAGGTTCAATTTTAGCTTGCATTAAAAAATATAAAATCCCATCAATTTTTTTTGTGAGTATACCTAAAAACCCAATTTCAGGCTGATTAATTATGGGTTGAGACCATTCTTTTAGCTTTCCCCAATTGGTACTAATTTTTATTCCTTCAATAGAAAAAAATTTACCCGAATGATGTTCTAAATTACCTGTTTCTTCATTAAACCCCCAATTTTCCATTGCTGAAAAAGGAATTTCAGTTATGTTATGATAAGTTTCAATCTTCTTTTTCCCCAACCAATGCATAAATTGTGAAGTGCTCATCATTGGATTATCCAATGTCAACGCAGATTTTAAAAAATGATATTTAATTAACTTGTCCATAATATTGAGCTAAAGTACAGAATATTTTATTTTTTATACAGAGAAATAAATTAATCAAACCACTTCATTTTGAGATTATTAAGTTTTTTATTGTAAATTAGTCCTGATTTATTTCACCCTTATATTCCTCATATATGTCATACAACCATATTAATTTATTAGAAGAATTAGACAGTGCATCAGCAATTCATCAACTACATCGCGATGATATAGATACTTTAATGTTAGAATTTGCCAAAAGGATTACCTCAACTTTAAAAATTGAGCGAACCAATGCATGGCTTTTTAATGATAATCATGATTCTATTGTTTCAATTGGTGAGTACGATACAAGGAATAAATCTTTTGTAAAAAATACCATAATACATAAAAGTGATTGTCCAAGTTATTTTAAAGCCATTGCACAAAATAAAATTATTTTAATAAAAAATGTACTTGAACACCCTTACACTAATGAACTAAATTCGTCATACTCTATTCCTAACAATATAATTTCGTTAATGGATATTCCATTAAGAATTTCTGGAGAGATTATTGGCGTTTTATGTTTTGAGAAAACTGGAGATAATGAACGGATTTTTAGCGAAATTGAACAAACATTTGCGATGAGTATTGCGGTAGTTTTAGCCTCCAATTTAGAAGCAAGAAAAAGACGAATTGCTCAAAATTTTTTAGAAATTGCGTTAAAAGAGAAAGAATTATTAATTAAAGAAATTAATCATCGGGTAAAAAATAACCTGACTATTTTAATAAGCTTACTCCGCTTAGCAAAAACTCAAACAAAAAATGCCAATGTTCCTGATGTGATTCAAGATTTTGAACAACGTGTAATGGCTATGATTAAAATTCACGAATTACTACAACAAACCGAAAACTATACGAGTGTGAACATTTCTGAATACTTACAAGAAATTACGCAGGAATTTAAGCACTCTTTTGATGCTGTTAACCTAAAATCGGAAATCAGTAAAATAGATTTTTTGATAAATTCTAAAGACGCATTACATTTAGGATTAATTGTTACAGAAATATTTTTGAACAGCGTTAAACATGGACAAAGTCAAGTAAATTTAGACTATTTGACAGCTATAAAATTGATAAAAAAAGGTCCTATTATTTTATTAACTATAAAAAATTCGGGAAAACCGTTTGATTTTGAAAAGAAATCAGGTAAAAACACGTTAGGTTTATCATTAATAAAAGACTTAGCCCAAGGTATCACACTAAAAGCCAAATATCCAACAATAAAAGATAGCTATTACGAATTTGAATTTTAGTAATCATTTATTTTACAATTGCTACCTTTTTCTGGAAAAACCCTAAATCGTTTTGTACTGTTATGAAATAAATTCCGTTTGGAATATTAGAAATATCAAAGTTGAATTTCGATTCATTTACAATTTTGGAAATAATTGTTTTTCCTTCAATTTGTAACAAACTTACTTTACTAGTGCCAACAGCATTTCCTAAATCCACATTTAATTCATTTTGGGCTGGATTTGGGTAAAAATTTACTTTAAAATTATCGTTTACAAGTTTTTTTACAGAGGTAGCATAACCCCAAATATCATGAATCCATTCAGGGTGATCAACATAAGGATTTCGATTATTTTGTATTGCATAAACACTATTATTCCTAGCCATTTCCTTTGCACTAACAGGGTCTATTGAATTCCATTCTAAAAACAACTCTTTTGCCCATGTAGAAAGGTCTGAACCAGAAAAAGGGTCTGCAGTCCATGTTGGAATTTCATCTTTATAACGGGTAGCCATGTAAAAATAAATTCTTGCAAAATCACCTTTGAATGAATCTATGGGTTCAAATACCGTTAACGCATATCCAGGTACAGCACTAGATCCAAGTTTTGAGCCATTCATTGATATCCAAGAAGCAGTTGCAACATCGCCATAACAGAAATTGCTTCGTTTATTGTTTACATATCCATCGGTAGGTAACACATTATACAAATCAGAGTACATTGGGCTTGCTCCACTAAACCAACTTTGAGGCACACAATGTTCTCTATTGTAACAATCGGCTTCGGAATTGTAAGTTCCACATTGATTGGTGCCAAATGTAAACGTGTAAGGTGCTGTACCTCCAGGAATATCAGAATACATGTCCCAAACTTTTCCATCAACTCTAGCATCTGTTGAGGAATAACTTGTCCATAAACCTGTATAACTTACCCCACTATATCCAGCAGAAATAATGTCGTGTAATTTATTTTTGAGTGTAATTCCAGTTAATCCAGCAGTTCCATTATAATATCCTGGAGGTATTTGAGAAAATAATATCCCAGAAGCAAAAAGAAATAGGAAAAGTAGTGTTATTCTCTTCATAAAGTAGAATTTTTTCATGTAATAAATTTTAGATAAGTAAGCTGATTTAAGAAAAAAATGTGTCGATAAATTAATTAGTTTTAAAACCTGGCAATTTTTTCATTAGAAAAGCAAAAATTAATGAATTAAAAAAACCCATAAACACCAGCCCAAACATAGTCCACATGGCTTGAAAATAGGGCGATAAAAAAGTTTTTATACTGTACAACTGATTGGAGTAATTTGTAATGATATTCGCTTTAGATTCTTTTCCTGCTGAAATCATTTCTTTAATTGACGTATTTAAGGCATCAATTAAAGGAGCCTGTTTTATTTCAAAAAAAGTAGCGTCAATTTTTGCATAATATACATAAGTAATTAACGCTACCAAAATAGCAAAAAAAGATGCTGTTCTCGCTCCTGCTTTAAAGTCCTGTGAAAAATTGGTTTTATTATCTTGAATTATTTTGTTGCTTCTAATTCCAAAAAAAACCGTAACCAACAACAATAACATGTATATGTAGCGAATATAACCTTCCATATCGCCGTGTTGAATATTTAGCAAAAAAATTAATACTTTGATAATCAACGCAACTAAAGCAAATGTAATGGCTACTTGAAAAGGATTTTTAAACATAATAAGATTTTATAACTTAATTTAACCGTTCATTGAAGCTAAAAACTCTTCATTACTAACCGTTTTATTCATTCGGTCTCTTAAAAATTCCATGGCTTCAACAGGGTTCATGTCGGCAATATAATTTCTTAAAATCCACATTCGTTGTGTGATATCTGCACCTAAAAGTAAATCTTCCCTACGTGTGCTAGAAGAAATAATATCAATAGCGGGATAAATTCTTCGGTTAGCAATTTTTCTATCCAATTGAAGTTCCATGTTACCTGTTCCTTTAAACTCTTCAAAAATTACTTCATCCATTTTTGAACCAGTCTCAGTTAATGCTGTTGAAATTATTGTTAATGAACCTCCATTTTCAATTTTTCTAGCTGCGCCAAAAAAACGTTTTGGTTTATGCAATGCGTTAGCATCAACACCACCAGAAAGTACTTTACCCGATGATGGAGAAACCGTGTTATATGCTCTAGCTAAACGGGTAATGGAATCCAAAAGTATGACTACATCATGACCACATTCAACCATTCGTTTGGCTTTTTCTAACACCAAGTTGGCAAGTTTAACATGTTTTTCTGCAGGTTCATCAAAAGTCGATGCCACTACTTCAGCATCTACACTTCGTGCCATATCGGTTACCTCTTCTGGTCGTTCGTCAATTAGTAATATTAACAAATACACTTCTGGATGATTTTCGGCAATGGCATTAGCAATCTCTTTTAATAAGGTGGTTTTACCTGTTTTGGGTTGGGCAACAATCATACCTCGCTGTCCTTTACCAATAGGAGTAAATAAATCAATTACCCTGGTTGATAAGGTTGAATTTCTATGCCCAGTTAATCGTAGTTTTTCATTTGGAAAAATAGGTGTTAAATAGTCGAACGGAACCCTATCTCTAACAAATGATGGTTCTCTATTGTTAATAGATTCAACTTTAATCAAAGGGAAATATTTTTCACCTTCTTTAGGAGGACGTACACTACCTCTAACGGTATCACCAGTTTTTAATCCAAATAATTTAATTTGTGATTGAGAAACATAAATATCGTCAGGCGAATTTAAATAGTTGTA
Organism: Vicingus sp.; assembly: GCA_036171675.1. GTDB lineage: Bacteria > Bacteroidota > Bacteroidia > Flavobacteriales_E > Vicingaceae > Vicingus. Next base: position 44,074 of record JAVHRO010000144.1, read on the forward strand.
ATCTGACGAACGTAAAAAACCATAACCATCAGGCATAATTTCTAAAACACCTTCACTAATTACAATGTTGTCAAAACTAAAATATACTTCTTCTGCTTTTGGTTTTTGTTCTCTTTGCTCTTTATTTTCGTTATTGTTTTGTGGTTGATCGAATTGGTTGGGTTGATTTTCGTGTTCCATTCTTATTGATTGAACAGGAATTTCGGCAGGTATAGCAATAATGTCGTCTGGTTCTGACTCATTAAAATCAAACGCTGGTTGTGTTGGCTCTAATGTTGGTCGGATAATTTGATCTGTTGCTCTATTAGGTTTATGTTCAGGAAAAGAGCGTGATTTTTCAACTTTATTTAAAATTAATTCATCAACAATTGGTTTAACTTGTTCATTATCATTAACTATTGCATCTTTTCTAGTAGTAAACGCCAATGGTTTAAAAATATCTTGGGCTTTATCAGAATCTAATGGAATTCTTTTTCTTTTAGGTTTTCCTCCAGTAGCACCATTTGAAGATCCTACAGGAATTCTTTTTTTAGGTTCTTCCTCTTTTTCTTTTGCCATAGGTGTTGTGTTTTGTTTTTCAAGAATTTGATTAATTAATTCCTCTTTTTTTAATTTATCCGATTTGTCAATTTTTAATTCTTGTGCTAATGAACGAAGTTCGGTAATTAGCTTTTTGTTTAATTCAATGCTATTGTACATGTATTTTTGAAATTTCTTTTTTTGCATTTTGTATAATAACTTCTAGCGAAGAATGTAATTATGTTAAATGTTTATAAGAGTTTGATTAATTTTTTTTAACAATAAAAACTGTTGATTTTTTTATACCTATCAGGAGTCTGATGTTGCAATAGTACGAATAATATTGAATTAATAACAAATAATTTGTTTTTTTTTGAGTTGATCCTCTTCCTGCTATTTAAAAGCAATTATTGGGTTAAAAAATATTTGGCATTTACCTCATTGTAGTTTTTTCTCCAACTTAATGCTGCTTCTAAATAAATATGTTCTAAAATCGGCTTATCATCTTCTAGAACTATAGCGTTTTCCATGTTAGGTTCCATTAAATTTATTTTAATATTTTCGTTTGGTGGGGTTATGTTTAAATTATTTGAGCCACAAAAAAACAACAAGTTTCTATATTGTTCTTCCCCTGGTGTAGCATACAAATCAACTTTATATCCTGACGTTGTTAATGTTTTTAATATTGACCGAGCTGCCAAACCTTTATTTCCACTAATAAACCCATAAAAATTGATAATCAAAATACCATTATCTTTAAGTTGTCGTCTAATTTCGGTAAACGCTTCTTTGGTCATTAAATGTACTGGTGGAGTTTCGCTGTGGTATAAATCGTATATTATAACATCGTATTTATTTTTTGTTGTATTTAAAAAATGCCTTGCATCATCAACAACTACAGAAGCCTTGTTATCAATATAAAAATATTTTTTTGCAATTTTTTCAATTCGTTGGTCAATTTCAACTACATCAACATTAGCGTTGTGTTTAACCAGCTGTTTAAATAAAGTTCCGCCACCTAAACCTAATAACAGTGTTTCTTTTCCATTGGTATAAGAAGGAATAATTCCAGTTAATACGCTAACATAATCCCAATAACTTTCTTCTGGATTATCTTTATCCATAATGGTTTGAGAAATGTTATTCACCATTAATTCTCGGTAGGGTTTTAGTTTATTTTCTTTAGGATTGAACAACATCCTGTCTACAACTTTTAATTCTCCTAAAATCCCGTCAGATTGATAAATTATTTCTTTATTTACGTGATTAGAAAAATTAAAACCTGACATTGTAAGAAGAGCTAAAATCAATGATTTAATATTAAAAACCTTAAATATCAAGGAGATTAAAAGCGAAGTAAATACAATTATCAATCCATATACATTTAACGTTTTTTCAATTCCAAAATTAGGCATGGTATAAAATCCAACAAAAAAAGTAGTGATAATTCCTCCAAATGTTGATACAGCGTAGATTGTTCCGCTACTTTTTCCTGAATTTGTAGCTTGTTTGGTTAAATAATTTATGATTAATGGAGATGTCGCTCCAAACAAGACTAAAGGAAGAAATAAAAAACTTAACAAGGAAACAATGGTGCCTTTTACTAGGCTATAATTAATTGCAATTGGCAACATTAATTTACAAATAAAAGGAATAATAGAAACGAGACCACCAGCTGTAAGCATTAACCAAAAAATGGTACTCACATTTTTATTTTTTATGGATAAATAACCACCTAGATAATACCCTGTCATTAGTGCAGTTAATGTAATTCCTAAAACAGCGGCCCAAACGTAAATAGACGTACCAAAATAGGGTGACAAAATTTTTGCACCACACAACTCAACACACATTACAGCACCGCCCTCAATAAAGGCTAAAAAAAACAACAGTTTTATTAAATTTTTGGTCATAAAAATTCTTACACTTCGTATAAATTATCTGCTTAATTAGTAATATAATAATCTTTAATTATTCATAAGTTTTTTTGACTCAAATTCACAAAAAACAAGCTACCTGGATACAACTCTTCCTTTTTTTTATTTTACTCCAACCTCTTATAATACACCAAACTATCTTGGATAAGTTCTGGATGGAATATTTTTATTAAATCGGCTAAAATCAATTGTGGATTTATTACTCCAGACTCCCAGTAATCATTTCCACTTTTGGCATTTACTTTTAAATTGTTGTTGAACACATTACCCGTTTTTACAGATTTAAAGGAGTTTAATTTAGCATCAACATTGGTAATTTCTTTGATAGAATTAAAGGTATTTACATTTAACCAATAATCAGCATTTAAGGCTTTATCGATAATAACCTCTTTATCTACAATAAAACTCGTGGTTTCTTGATTGTCTGCCCACAAATAATTAGCGCCAGCATCGGCAAACAATTGTGCTTGAAACGATTTTCCTCCAGCCAAATACCAAGTACCATTCCATGGCATACCTACAAAAACAGTGGGTTTGTTTTTAACACCTTTGGTCAATTCAGTTAGTTTGTTGTATTGAGTTTCTATGTTGTTATAAATAACATCACCCAACGAATCTTTGTCGTAAAATGCAGCCACAAATTTTATCCATTCTGCTTTCCCCAATGGGTGATTTTCCATGTATTCGGCATTCAATACCACATTTAACCCAAGCGTTTTAAACTTGTTTAACTGATTGTTTGCCGTTTCGTCAATACCAAAAGTCATAATGAGGTCAGGCTTTAAATCAATTAATAGTTCGTAATTTATCATTTGGTTGTTGCCAACTTCTTTTATCGCATTTTTTTTAATTTTATTTACCACTGTTTTGTTGCTCACAAAATCGCAACCCGACAATCCTTTAATGGAATTGAGTGCTCCTATCTTATCAATAAATACAATATGAGTTAAACTAAAACAGACTATTGATTTAATGGGTATTTTGATAAAAGTAGCGTTCTCAAAGCCTTGTGGTTTCTCGTTTTTGTACAACACATATTGGTGTGTCGTTTTTTCGCCTTTCCAACTATTTTTAAGTGTAATTACTTTAAAATCATCACCTTTTTCAATACTAAAACCTTTGGCATAATTTAAGTTGACATTGATTAATTTTTGACTATTATCTTCATTTTTAATTGTGTAATTTGTACAACTAACCATAATGGTGAACAAAACCAATGTTGAAAATAAATTAAGTATTCGTATCATTATTCAAATCTCTTTAGTTGGTTGCTCTCAAACGTCCATTCGGGAGTTATAATTTTATCTTTACATGCTTCAATACTATACCATGGACTTAATTCGTTATTCAACGGATTTTTTAAAACATGTATATTTTGTGCTGGCATATAACTTTGAGCAATCATAAAACATTTATCGCCAGTTTTAGCTTTTATTGCCAAATCAACCACAATTACAGCATGACCAGGAAATCCACCATAAATAAATACATCTCCAATTTGCATATCGCTAATGTTAACCGATTTAAGTTCTTTACTTAACGAGGAAGTTCCTGCATAAGTAAAAATGTTGTTCATGTACTTTTTAAAACTAACATAGGAGGCATCGTTTTGAGAGGCTACCCAAACTACTTTATCTCCTTTTACTTTTGGAAAATATCCACTGCACCATTTACTAAAAGCAATTGCGGCTCCACTGGTATAATTAAACTTAATTTTTGATAGTTGTTTACTCGCAAATAAATATTCAGCTCTCAGCCTCATAACAGCATCGGCACACTGTTGTAAATCTTTGTTGCCAACATCTATGTTGATTACCTTATGTTGAGCATTCTGATTACGTTTTTTACTGCCATTATACAAATAAACTGTATTATCGGAAGTTTTAATTGGTAAATGTTGCAACCAAGCACCAAATGAATTGATAGAAGAACCCACTCTTTTATATGAAGTTGGTGTCGCTACCAAATTTATTAATGCTTCACGAAAGTTATAATTAGTCAACCAAGTATAATGATAGTTTGTAGAATCAATGGTTTCAACTTTCGAGGAATACCCTTCCAACAACCCCTTGAAATTGTTATCAGCACTAGCTTTATTTGGTTGACATGAAGTAGTAAAAAAACATAAAATAACAGCTAAAAGAAGATGTACTGCTGTTTTAATTATCATGGCTATTTCACGCTTAAATTAACAGAATAAAATCCCGTATTAGATGCATTGTAAACGGTTTCATAAATAGAAATATACAACATACCAGTAGTGGTAGCTTTTCCGTTGTAATTTGCTCCTGCCTTGGTAACCACTCCAGCGTCGCCAATTTTAAAAACCACGTTTCCGTATGATGGAAAAGTAGACGAACTATAGCTATCTACATAATCTTCGGTACCCATACTTTTTGTAGAGCCATCTGGTTTATACTGGTTGTTTGACAAACTTGCCAACGTAATTTCGCCGGTGGCAGAAATATTGATTGTTTGTCCGGGTTTTATCATTATCCCTGTTTTTAACCAACCGCCCGTTTGATTACCGCTTATGTGTGTTGAAGCCAATAATTTAAACGTTTTACTATCTGAATTCGCTTGATCGTAATACGAAACATCAATTTTTTGAATTTTTTCTCTAGGAATGGTTAACGTGCCATAATTGGTTTTTAATTCAATCGAAGTAAACTCATAAATTCCACCCATGTTGTATTCGTAATCAATGGTAATGATATCCTTTGTTTTGTATGTATTGCCAACACCATTAACTGCTTTTAACTCAGCCAACGCATTGGTCAACGTATAATCGGTATAACTACTCGGCTCATATGTTCCAGAAAAAATAACTTCTTCAAGTACTGGTATTGCTCCTTGACTTAAACTTATTAACGAGCTGTATGCTTTGCTTCTCATTTCTTCATTAGAATTAAGCAATTGTTTAGCAAGGTTAATAATATTGTCTTTTTGACCATTGTCAGGTTTAACACCCAACTCAATAGCAGTAACATTTTTAATTGGTATATCTAATTTTCCGTAGGTAGTAGACAATACCACATTGTTTACTTTTGATGTTCCTGTAACAATATTTCCATCTTTTAATGTTAATGTAAATTCTGTTCTACTCTGTGAATAGCACCAGTTTGAAAATAACAAGGTAATGATTAATAAAGCTTTCATTTCTTTAAATTTATTATTGTAATAGTCGGTTGATTATTAGAATTAGATTATTCTTCAATAGACTCTAATTTCCAAAGTGTTTCAGTGATATTGTAACCATTTTTGGTATAAAAAGTTCCACCCCATTTGTAAAATATTTTTTGGTAAACATCGACATGTTTTCCAGTAACTTTAATTCTTTTTAGAATTATAGCATTTCCTTCCTCAGCCGATTCTTCGGTAATTCCTTGTGGATATTTGTTCGCTAACTCCAGATTTTCGCTTGGTTTTAGTTCACCAGTATACACCTCATTTGGTTTAACATTTCTTATTTTTTGATAGGATAACTCCGTCATATCAGCTAAAAATTGGGTATTTCTACTTCTGTCATTTTCTAGTTTTTCATAGAATCGAAGGTATGATTCAGCATTCGATTTTTCTAACGCTTTTTTATCTTCAGCTATTTTTTCAATTTGTAGTTTAACAGCTTGGTTATTTTCACTATGCTTGTCAACCCTTTCTTTTTCAATTGCAGCCAAATCATCTTTATAGCCTTGTAAATAGGCTGTTTTGGATATGTAATTATCTGCTTGTTTTTTTGCACTTACATTAATTTCCGATTGGTAATTTTCTACTTCTCGTAATTTTTCATGACGTTTATTGGTTGCAAAATCAATTCGGGCTCGTTCAAGAATTTCTATAGTTTGCTTATAAGAAGCAATGGTTGCAGCATTTAACTCAAAAAATTTGGTAGCATCCAATTGCTTTTGATGGATTTCTTTAACCATCGCTACTAAGCTATCTTGATTGTATTGTCGTTTACTTTTTGATTTAGCAATTAAATCAGCTTCTTGATCGGCAAGTTGTTTGGCATAATCAGCAACGACTAATTCTCTAGCTTTTCTTCTACTTTCGGCTAAATCAATATCGTCTTTAATTTTTACAGCCAATTGATTTATATCTGATGCATTTTGAGCTCTTTTTGCATTAGCATTTTCTTGAAGAACAGCATTGTATTCGATAACACCATCAGCAAAAGCATACAATTCTTGTACCTTTTCTTGAAGTTGTTTATCTTGACTGTTATTGAAAAGTTTAATATTTTCTTCGGTTTGTTTTAATTCAGCTTGGGCAGCTTGTCGTTTACTTTCTGAATTCGAAATTAAATCCTTTTGTGCCGCTTCTTGTTGGGCTGTTTCTTCTTTCATTTTTTCAAAATTTTCAGCATGCATCTTGTCTGCCTCCTCATATTTTGTTTTAAGATCGGCACTCAAATTTTCTAAATCATTTTGTGCAGATTTTCTTTTGTCGTATGACGAAGAAATTCTAATTTCTTCTTGACTACCAATTTCAGCTTTATATTTATCGATAGCGGCACCTTTGTCTGCTTCTCTGTTTTTCAACGATTCAGCAATCATGGCTTCTAATTCTTTTTCTTTGGCATCGGTAATTTTTACACGTGGACCAGTAGGGTCGTTATTTACCACAATCGTTTCATTTGCCTGATTGTTGAGTTTTTCGATTTCAGCTAATTGTTCCTTTGGATATTTTTCGTTTGCATAAAGACCAATAGCCTGCTCATAATTGGATTTCGCATCAGTCAATTTTTTAAATCTAAAAGCTCTATCCCCATCGTAAATTAGTTTATTGTATTTTTCCTTTTTTTGTTTCTCCGCTTGCAACTGAGCTTTGCTATCTTTATCCTTACGATCTAATTCATCCATTAAAGCCGTTATTTCTGCAATTTTTTGTGGTGGATAGGTTTCTGAAGGTTCCAAATTAGATGCTTCATTTAATAAATTTATTGCATCACGATAGGCTTTTTTATCAAATGAGGCGTCAGCTTGTTTAATTAATGAATTGTATTTATCATTTTTTTGTTTAAGAGCATTGTTTGCCAATTTTTCTTCCTCTGCTTTTTTTGTTAATTCGGCTAAAAGGTTATCTATTTCTGCGATTCTTCCTTTTGGATAAGTTTCATTTGCTTTAACGTTAAGCGCTTGTTTATAATTTAATTTAGCATTTACATAATCTTTTGAATTAAAATAGCCATCCGCTGAAGCAATTAAAGCGTTGTATTTTTCATTCACCGTTTTTTCAGCTAATGAAGCATTTTCTTTGTCAGCAGCCAATCTTGCCAACAATGCATCTATTTCTTGTATTTTTGTTTTAGGATATTTCTCTTCAGGAATTATGGTTGAAGCTTCATTGTATTTTACCTTGGCTTCTTCATACTTTTTTGCTAAATATTCACCATCTGCTTGAGCTATTACAGCAGCATAATATTCACGCTTTTTACGATTTGCTTCTGCAGCTAATTTGTCATCATCCGATTTTTTAGCTAAATCAGCCAAAAGCTTATTGATTTCAATGATTTTATCTTTTGGATATTGTTCGTCCTTTTTTAATGCAGACGCGTCTGTATATTTTGTTTTTGCATTTTGATAATTTGTAGTGCTAAAATCATTATCGGCAGAAGCAATTAATTTATTGTATCTATCATTAATTTCTTTTTCTGTAGCACTTGCTTTGTCTTCTAATGCTTTTTTAGCTGCAAGGTCGGCCAAAATTTTGTCTATTTCTAATAACTTATCCTTTGGATACTTTTCGGTTGACTTAATTCCAATTGCTTGATTATAATTTGATTTTGCGTCGACATAGTTTTTTGAAGTAAAACTTTTATCGGCTGCAGCAATAAATGTATTATATTTTTCAGTTTTTTCTTTATCCGCCAACATTGAAGATTCTTCAGCAGCTTTCTTTTTTGCCAGGTCAGCCAAAATTGTTTCTATTTCTGCTATTTTATCTTTTGGATATTTTTCGGCTGATTTAATTCCTATAGCAGTTTGATAGGATTGCTTGGCTTCTTCATATTTTTTCAAACCCATCGATTTATCTCCACTGGTAATTGCAGCTAAATAAGCGGCATCTTTCTGTTTAGCATCAGCATCTTTACTAGCAAGGTTATCTAAAATTGATTTGATTTCGGCAAGTTTATCTTTTGGATATTTTTCTGAAGATTTTAACGTGCTGGCTTGTTGATAGTTTACTTGTGCATTTTTATAATCTTTTGCAGCCATCATTTTATCACCTTCGGCAATAGCTCTAGCATAATCTTCTTGAATTTTTTTCTGGTCACCTAAAAATTTATCTACTTCTGCAATTTTTGTTTTTGGATAAGCCTCGGCAGGCTTAATAGCTAATGCTTTATTATAAGATACTTTTGATTTCTCGTACTCTTTTGTATTAAAAAAATTGTCAGCTTCTGCTATTGCAGCTTTATAATCTTGTTCTTTTTGTTGACTATCCGCCAAAAGTTTATCTATTGCAACAATTTTTGATTTAGGATATTCTTCAGCAGGTTTTAAGGTTAATGCTTTTTGGTACTCAATTTTTGATTTTGCATAATCGTTAGCACCAAAAAGTTGATCTGCAGCAGCTATTGCAGCTTTATAAGCTTCGGCGTTTTTCTTATCATTAGATGACAACGTGTTTACTTCCTTTATTTTGTCTGCTGGATATTTCTCGGTGGGTTTTAAACTAATCGCTTTTTGATAATTTGTTAACGCAACATCCCATTTTTTTTCACCAAACGACTTATCTGCAGCAGCAATTGCGGCATTATATTGTTTATTCGATTCTTCAATTTCAGCTAGTTTTTTAGTGATTTCTGACAATTGTGTTTTTGGATAGGTTTCGTCAGGAAAAACCTTTGCTGCCTCTTCATAAAGAGGTTTTGCATCTTGAAATTTTTGAGTATTATACAACTTATCAGCAGCCAAAATGGCTTTATCATAATTTACCTGTTTAGCTTTTCTTTCTGCTTCTTGCGCTTTCAAACGTTCAGCTAATTCTAGTTTAAGTCTATCTAATTCATTTTTAATAGATTTTGTATATTCTGGATCATAATCCATGTATCCAGTAGAAGGGTTAAATGCCACTTTTGCGATAGGCTTATTTAAAATTGATACATCTAATCCTTCTTGCTTTTCAAAAAGATTCATTTCCATAGGAAACTCAAATCCATATTTAGCATCATCTGGTGGAACACCTTTAGTAGAAAACTCTATTCTTTTGGTAATATGTCCAGGTTTTGAAAATTCCAACAAGTACACAGCGTCAGGTTCTAGTGAAGCTTCAAATTTTCCTGACACATCAGAAGTTAATGTTTTCCATACGGCACCATTTTTTTTGATTGTTATTGTCGCTCCTTCAAACCGTTTATTGTTTTCTTCTTTTTTAACGGTTCCAACAACATCTAGCGACCATTGAGCAGAAACAGAAGAAGTGATTAGCACTAACAACAAAAATGCAGTTAATCTGATAAAACGATATCGTGGTCTATTTCCCAATAATTCTTAGTGTATGCTTAACTTACAAATATCGTAATATCTGTGATAAACTGTTATTATTTAGCTAAATAATTCAACCTTCTTTAACGAAAAATAGCTAGAAATGTTTTAAACTTCAATTATTTGGTGCAAAAAACCACGTTGATGCATAAAAAATTAAAATGAATTGGCGATGGCAATAAAATCTTTTGCTACAAGAGATGCCCCTCCTATTAATCCACCATCCACATCTTTAAGAGAAAATAACTCTTTTGCATTGGAAGCATTGCAGCTTCCTCCATACAAAATGGACAATGATTCGGCAATAGATTCACCATACCTTTCATTCAATAATTGACGAATAAATTGGTGCATTTCTTGAGCTTGACTTGGTGTTGCCGTAACTCCTGTCCCAATAGCCCAAACCGGTTCATAAGCAATTATGGTTGATTTTATTTGATTATCGGTAAGATGAAATAACCCTTCAACAAGTTGAGTTTTTACTGTTTCAAAATGGTGGTTATTGTTTCGTTCTTCCAGATGTTCTCCACAACAATAAATTGGATTAATATTGTTAGTTAAGCAACTATTTACTTTCTCTACTAGGTCTTTGTTAGATTCTTGAAATAAAGCTCTTCGTTCGGAATGACCAACCAATACGTATTGAACCCCAACCGAATTGAGCATTTGGCAAGATACCTCACCAGTAAAAGCCCCTTTTTCGTTTTTATTGCAATTTTGAGCCCCCACTTTTATCATACTATTTTTACAACTTTCAGCAACCAATTGTAAAAAAGGAAATGATGGTATTAAGATAATTTCGGTGGTAGTATTAATTTTTGATGACAGAATTTGTGCTGTTAAATCAATGGCTTGATTCAAATTGTTGTTCATTTTCCAATTTCCAGCAACAATTTTTTTTCTCATTTTATGTATTATTTATGATAATGTTCGATTAAAGTAAGTCTTTAAACATTATCGTTTATTTTACTCTAACACGTGGATCTAGAATTCCATAAATAATGTCCACCATAATATTAATTACCACAAAAATAGTAGCGGTTAACAACACCCCTCCCATTATTATTGGTAAATCAAATTTCATTAAAGCATCGTAAAGCACCCATCCAATCCCTTTCCAAGCAAAAATCTGCTCAACAAACAACGCTCCAGCAAGCAAGCTTGCAAACATCCCTGAAACAGCTGTAACAACTGGATTTAAAGCGTTTTTGAGTGCATGCTTTATAACCACTTTATAAAACTTCAATCCTTTGGCTTTTGCAGTTCTTATATAGTCTTGTGATAGTACATCAAGCATAGAGCTTCTGGTTAATTGCATGATTGCTGAAATGGGGCGTATACCAAGCGTTATTGCTGGTAAAATTAAATTATCTAACCTCAATATTTCGCCATTTCCAAGATCATCATACTCAAATAAACTTCCAGTCATATTTAAACCTGTATAATTTGACAAAACATAACCAAATAGCCATGAAAAAATAATACCTGAATAGAATGAAGGAACAGACATTCCAAGAATGGAAGAGAATAAGAGAGATTGATCCATCCAAGTGTTTTGTTTAAGTGCAGCAATAACACCAAAAATAATACCTAGAAAAGTAGCTAAAAGCATTGATGCAAAAGCTAAAATAGCGGTTTCCAACAAATAATCACTTAACACATCAGAAACTTTTCGTTTGGTTTGATATGACCTTCTTAAATAAGGATATTTAAGCACAACAATATTCGATTTTCCGTATCGAAACAACTCTTTATAATCGTACTTATCATTATCTAAATACAGGTAATTATTTGGGTCTGAATCATGCACCGACAAAGGGGATAAATCATTTAGGTACATTACAAATTGAGTAGATAATGGTTGGTCTATCCCTAAATCTTTTTTAATAATTTTCAAAGATTCCTCGTCGGCTCTTTGTCCCATCATCATCCTTGCAGGATCCCCTGGTAATACATTAAAAAGCAAGAAAACGACTGTAATGACCCCAGTTAATACCAAGAACCCATACAATACCCTTTTGACAATAAACCTTAACAAGCGCTTTATGTTTTATTTTAAATATTTTTTCTTAACCTCTTTATAATCAGGCAAATCATTTGTGTTCCATTTGGCTAATATTTTTCCTTTTTTAAGCAACAAAATTCCTGGATTTGCTCTAACAATCGTTTTTAACGTTGTTGCATCACATGTAAAGAAATCAAACATGGTTTGATTGGCATGTCTAAACTTTTCAACATCGTTATAAAATGACGCAGTTAATCCTATAAAATAATTGCCTTCTGTATTACTTTGATCGACAAATGTATTAATCTTTTTAAATGCAGATTGGTTTGTTTTGTTAATATCGTAAGCAACCAACATAAACAAATATCCCTCTTCATTCATATAATCTTGTGCATAATCGTTTCCATCGTCAGCAATAATAGTAAAATCAGTAATTGCAGGGTGATAACCTTGTTTTATTAGCACTGTTTTTCGGTCAAAAAACTCATAATTTTTATCTTCCCATGGATAATTTTTTTCAGTAAACTCTTCTACTTTTCCTGTTTTAATATTTTTATAATAAAAAACATTTTCAAAAACATCGGGTTCGGCCCCATTAGGAATTGACATTTGTTCAGGAATACTTTTTCCAATGGCGTAAGGGCGATAATCTTTAATAGGCAAATGAATTACCGTATAATAAATAAATACCGATGTAATTAATGTTACAAAACCAATTGGAATCCATTGAGTTAGGGTATTTTTAATAAACCATTTAGAGATTAAGTACCCAACAAAACCTGTGGTGGTAAAAATTATTGGAAAATACCAACTAAATACCCAGGAATAGAAACAAACCATTGCGATAGCAGGAATTAAAATAAACGCATCATCACGAAGAGTGTTAATTTTAATTTTATTTCTTTGAAAAAATACGGGAATAATTAAACCAATTAGCAATACATCTTTAAAGAACGACTCCCATGGAGTTAGACTTCTTCCTAATGACCCTTTCATTGCATCGCCAAAACAACCACAATCTGAAACACATTGTACTGGTAATTTTTCGTTGAAAGTTACATTCGAATTTTTTTCATCCAATATTGAAATTTGATTGTTGGTTTCCATTTTTTTAAGGAGACTGTTATACTCAATGGAATTCTTAGCTACCGTAGTATGTTGATTGTAAGTAGCCGCCGAATCACATGTTGCTGTATGAAAGGTTAAAAAGAAGAATACCACAGTAAACACAAGCAAAGAATAAACCGTGATTTTAATTCGCGTACCAAACAATACGGTAAACCCTAAAATAATTTCCAATAAACATAAGAAAATAGCAATTGGTAATGCATAATTGGTAAGAAATTCAAGCGAAAAAGTATCCCAACCCAACATATTACGAACACGATAAGCCAACGCTCCATTTTCGAAATATTCTTCGAGTTTATAACTAAATCCTAAAGTATCGTTGGCTTTAATTAATCCTGAAACGATAAATAAGGAGCCAACTAAAATCCGCGATATGTTTGCAATTACTTTCATTACTATTCGTTTTTACAACAACGAAATTAATTTATTAAAAATTTGTTTATCAACATGTTAACAATTTATTAACTATTTTCTTCCATACGTATTAAAGCAAATACAGCATAATTTATCATGTCAAGATAATTAGCATCAATTCCTTCCGAAATTATGGTTTTCCCTTCATTATCTTCGATTTGCTTTGTACGTAAAATCTTCATTAAAATTAAATCTGTAAGTGAACTTAAACGCATACTGCGCCATGCTTCGTCATAATCGTGATTTTTATTTTCCATTAAGCTTTTTGCCTTAAGAAAGTAGCTGTCGTACATTTTTTTGGCTTTGTCAAACGGCAAATCTGTATTTTCATTATATCCTAAATCAATCTGAACTAATGCCATTATGCAATAATTAATTATTCCAATGTATTCCGAACGAATTCCTTCATCTACCTTACTAAAACCCTTTTCTTCAATACTTCTAATGCGTTTTGCTTTAATAAAAATTTGGTCGGTAAGAGAACTCGTTCTTAAAATTCGCCAAGCACTTCCATAATCTTTCATTTTTTTTGTAAAAATGTCGCTACAAATCTTTATTATTGAATCGTATTGTTTTGAAGTATTTTTCATTATTAAAAATCAGATATATGTTCACCAAAGAAACTCCGCAAGATACATTTTTTTTGAAAAAAAATTCAATAAATTGTAAAGGGAAACTATTAAATTTAGACGAACCATTGATTATGGGGATATTAAACCTCACTCCTGACTCATTTTTTGATGGTGGAAAACATGTTAATGAAGAAAATATTATTCATCAAGTAGAAAAAATGCTTAACGAAGGTGCTTCAATAATTGATATTGGAGGTTATTCTTCAAGGCCAGGAGCAAAGGATGTTTCATTAAATGAAGAATTAGAAAGAATACTGCCCTCAATAAAATTATTGAAACAAAAATTTAAAGACCTCATAATTTCTATAGATACATTTAGGAGTAATGTAGCCATCAAAGCAACTGAAGCTGGGGCAGATATGATTAATGATATTTCAGCAGGGGAAATGGATAGTAATATGTTTAACACCATATCTGAATTAAAAGTTCCATATATTATGATGCACATGCAAGGAACTCCAAATACGATGCAACTAAACCCAACCTACCAAAATGTTACTAATGAGGTTATAAACTATTTTTCAAACAAGATTAATCAACTCTATAAATTGGGAATAAATGATGTTATTATTGATCCTGGTTTTGGCTTTGGAAAAACACTTGAACACAATTATCAATTATTAAAAAAGTTGAAACAATTTGAACTTTTTGAATTACCAATTTTAGTTGGGATTTCAAGAAAATCGATGATTACGAAACCATTGAATATTAAACCAATAGATGCACTTAACGGGACAACCGTATTAAACACGTTGGCTTTACAAAATGGCGCTTCAATTTTAAGAGTTCATGATGTGAAAGCAGCGAAAGAAACGGTTGATCTTTTTAAACTATACGCAAGTTAAAGCTATTTTGCTTTTCTAAAAAGAAGGTTGAACCTTGGTGTTTTGCTGTTAAATACTCCCATTTTGGTATTTTTTATATCCTCAATAGTATAAAATGCATTGGGTAATAAGGTGGTAATTTTTCCTGCTACTTGAGGCACGTTTTTTCGTTTGATTATCGTGAAAATCATTTTAACAGGTCCTCCAGCCCCATGAGCATCTACCACCGTAACGCCATGATTGTCTTCTCTTAATGCTGTTATTAATTCATCACAGCTTTGGTTAGTAATAATTCTTATAACCTGTAAGCCTAAAGCTAATTTTTCTTCAATTAGTAATCCCACATAAGTTCCTGTTGCAAATCCACTTGCGTAAGCTATATAACAAGCAATGTTTGAAAGATTTTTCATTACTTGGGCAACTACGATTATCCAGATTAACACCTCAAAAAAACCAATAAATGGAACAATTCCTCGGTAGCCTTTCGAGATAAAAACATGACGAATAGTTCCAAGACTTACATCAGCTAACCGAGAAAAAAATATGATTATTGGTAGTACAACCCAACTGTAATAATCAAACCCTTGAACAACAATTGAATTAAGCATTATACATTAAATCTAAAGTGCATAATATCACCATCTTCTGGAATATATTCTTTACCTTCGACACCAAGTTTACCTGCTTCTTTAACTGCATTTTCGGAGCCAAATGTGATAAAATCGTTATATTTAATTACTTCTGCTCGTATAAAACCTTTCTCAAAATCGGTATGAATTACACCCGCTGCTTGTGGGGCAGTCATCCCTTTTTTAATGGTCCAAGCCCTCACTTCCTTTACCCCTGCAGTAAAATAGGTTTGAAGATTTAATAATTTATAAGCCGAACGAATTAATTTATTTACACCCGCTTCGTCTAACCCAAGATCCAATAAAAATTCTTGGCGTTCTTCATAGGTTTCTAATTCAGCAATGTCTGCTTCTATTTGCGCTCCAATTACAAGTACTTCAGCATTTTCAGCTTTAACAGAATTTTTAACTGCTTCAACATGACTGTTTCCTGATTTTACCGAATTTTCATCAACATTGCACAAATACAATACAGGTTTAGCAGTTATTAAACAAAGCGGTCGAAGAAATTCCTTTTCATCCTCAGTAAATTCCATAGTTCGAACCGACTTTCCTTGTTCTAATGTTTTTAATATACGTTGATACAAATCACCTTCTTTAACGGCGCTTTTATCGCCAGTTTGAACTTTACGTTTAATGGTATCATTTTTTTTCTCAACGGTTTCAAAATCTTTAAGCTGAAGTTCAATATCAATAATTTCTTTGTCCCTAACTGGATTTACTGAACCATCTACATGTACCACATTGTCATCATCGAAACAACGCAACACATGAATAATAGCATCCGTTTCCCTAATATTAGCCAAGAATTTATTACCTAGCCCCTCCCCTTTACTTGCTCCTTTTACAAGACCAGCAATATCCACTATTTCGATGGTTGTTGGCAATACCCTTTCTGGTTTTACCAATCCTTCCAATTTTTCCAATCGTTCATCAGGTACAGTTATTACCCCCACATTTGGTTCAATTGTACAAAAAGGAAAATTTGCCGATTGAGCTTTTGCATTTGATAAACAATTAAATAAAGTTGATTTTCCAACATTTGGTAAACCAACAATTCCACATTTTAAAGCCATTATATTTTTTTTAAGGTTGCAAATATAGTGTAAAACTACAAATCAGTGAAGTTTCCATTTTCCAATTGTTATTTCATAATATAACCCGTTGTGCATTTGTAAGAAAATTTGTCAATTCGATCCGTCAGCTGACGGAGATTGAAATGAGTGAAATTTGTATCGAGAATACAAATTTTTAATAAAAAAGGTGTCAGTTCGAGTTTTTTCTAAAAGAAAAAGTATCGAGATCACACCTTTTTTATTAAAAATTCTTCTAAATGCACAACGGGTTAATATAGAAAAACATTATTAATATGAAAAAATGAGCTAATATGGCTAACTTTGCAAACATATATATCACATAATATATAATGCTTCATGGCTAAAGAAAATAAGGCTCAACAAATTATTTATAACATACTAAACCCGTTAATTCAATTTTATATTAAGTTAGGTGTTACACCAAATATGATTACTACATTTGGATTAATGTTAAACGTGGTGGCTGCAATTATTTTTATTTTAGGTGCTGAAACTGCGAATAGAACAGATTTAGTTTACGTAGGTTGGGGAGGATTTACCATACTCATTGCAGGTTTATTTGATATGATGGATGGCAGATTGGCTCGATTAGGAAACCTTTCCTCAAAATTCGGTGCATTTTATGATTCGGTAATTGATAGATACAGCGAATTGATTATGTTTTTAGGAATTTGTTACTATTTAATAGCTCACCACTTTTTTTTAAGCTCACTTTTTGGCTTTATTGCATTAATTGGTTCCATGATGGTAAGTTATACTAGGGCAAGAGCAGAAGGAATTGGAATTGATTGTAGTATTGGAATGATGCAAAGACCTGCAAGAGTTGTAGTAATAGGTATGGGGGCTATGCTTTGTGGAATATCACATTTTTTTATTGGAAATGTTTGTTTAAAATTAGGTAACTCTTCAATAGTGCTTTTCGAAACCATTTCAATTTTCACCATTCCACTAACTGTTGTTGCTATTTTCTCCAACATTACCGCAATAAAAAGATTAAACCATGTTAAAAAAGCTTTAAATAACGCAAAATGATAAAATCCTTTTTGTTCGTTGCTGGTATTTCATTTTTATTATTGGGATTTACTCACAATTCAACTATTAAAGTTGAACATAAAATTTTTATTGGTGAAGATTCCGTGTTTAAAGGCTACCCTATTCCAACCGAAGACCATTTGCTTTTTTACATTCAAAAAAGTTTTAATAAAAATACGGTTGTTTACACCCTAAATGTTGATAAAGATGGGAAAATCAACCCTTCTGAACCAATTAAAGTCTTTTGGCGCAGGTATCAAGAAGATGGAAGAATAAGAGATTTGTCGCAAATTGAAAAAACATTTGGCTATGGAGTAAAGTCTAAACCTTTAAAATCAAAACCCAATACGTACATTTTTTCAATCGTTGCATTAAAAGAAAAAAATTTCGTGGTAACCCAAAATAACGGAAAACCTTTTGTGATAACCAGTATAAACGATAAAAATGCAATCATTGAACGTGTTTATATCAAAGCTGAACATACCAAACTTATGCCTAAAGTATTTTACTTAGAAGTTTTTGGTACTGATATAAAAACAAGGAAACCTGTATATCAACGAATTGTACCTTAAATATTAACTGTTAAAAGTAATGTACAAAAAAATATTCGACTTTTTGAACAAATTTTTTAGACCCGACCAGGTTTTTAAATTTGGGTTCAATTTATCCCCTATGTACAGAAGGTCAGTAGGAAAAATAACTTTTGTATCTAGAAATTTACATACCGTAAAAATTGAAATTCCATTAAACTACAAAAATGTAAATTACGTTGGAAGCATTTTTGGAGGGAGTTTATTTGCTGCCACCGACCCTATTTTCATGATTCAGCTTGTTCAAATATTAGGAGACGAATATATTGTTTGGGATAAATCGGCTAAAATAAATTACAAAATACCAGCTAGAAGTAAAGCTTTGGTAGTTTTTCAATTTACTAACAAAGAAATTGAACAAATAAAATTAGACGTTCAACAATCGCAAAAAATTGATGTCGTGAAACATTTAAACATTGAAAGTCAAACAGGCGAAGTTTTTGCAGAATTAGAAAAGACCATGTATGTATGTACTAAAGAATATTATCGATTAAAGAACGCCACAAAAAAGAACTAAGCTTTTTACAAGCAGTAATCAATTTTAAATTTTTATTTTCTTTTTCTTTTAAAAGAATTATTTTTTTCAAAATGGCATTTACAAATTGATAACTTTGTACCCTATTTAAATTTTTTATTTCTATAAATTATATTAACAATAATAATTATGAGTACTACTATTAAAAGTGCAGAAGGAAAATTAGGTGTCTTGTTACCTGGAATGGGCGCTGTTGCTACGACTTTAATTGCAGGTGTTTACGCAATTAACAAAGGCACTTCTAAACCTATTGGGTCAACTACTCAAATGGGAACTATAAGAATTGGAAAACGTACCGAACAAAACAATCCTTTAATAAAAGACTTTATTCCTTTAGCTGATATTAAAAATATTGTATTTGGAGGTTGGGATATCTATAACGACAATGTGTACCAGTCAGCTGTAAATGCAGGTGTTCTTGACAGATATACCCTAGAACAACTTAAACCCGAATTGGAAGCGATTCAACCGATGAAGGCGGTTTTTGATAAAAAATACGTTACTAAACTTGATGGACCTAATGTTAAAAGTGCTGCCACCAAAATGGAATTAGCTAATCAATTACGACAAGACATTAGAGATTTTAAAGCAAAAAATAAATGTGATAGATTGGTAATGATATGGACTGGTTCTACCGAAATATATATAAAAGAAAGTGCTGTTCATCAAACCATTGAAAGTTTGGAAGAAGGTTTAAGAAAAAATGACGAAAACATTCCTTCTAGCATGATTTATGCCTACGCGGCCATTAAAGAATGTATTCCTTATGCAAACGGAGCTCCAAACCTTTCTGCTGATATACCTGCGTTGGTTTCATTGGCAAAACAAAACAATGTTCCAATTTGTGGTAAAGACTTTAAAACTGGTCAAACTTTAATGAAAACCATAGTAGCTCCAGGATTAAAAACTAGAAGCTTAGGAATTGCTGGTTGGTTTTCTACTAACATTTTAGGAAACAGAGATGGTGCTGTACTTGATGATCCAGCTAGTTTTAAAACAAAAGAAGTATCAAAACTAAGTGTTTTAGACGATATTTTAGAACCTGAAAAACACCCTGATTTATACAAAGATTTATACCATAAAGTAAGAATCGATTATTATCCACCACGAGGTGATAATAAAGAAGGATGGGATAACATTGATATTTTCGGCTGGATGGGTTATCCGATGCAAATTAAAATTGACTTTTTGTGTAGAGACTCCATATTAGCAGCTCCACTTGTACTTGATTTAGCTATTTTCATGGATTTAGCATCAAGATCTAACATGTCGGGTATTCAAGAATGGTTGTCGTTTTTCTTTAAATCGCCACAAACGAAAAAAGGAGTTCATGCCATTCATGATATTTTTAAACAAGAAATAAAACTACACAACACCTTGCGTCATTTACAGGGAGTTGAGTTAATCACCTATTTAGGGTTAGATTACGAAGATTAATAATATGATGTGAGCCACAAAATTGTGGCTCACATCAATTATATGCAATTTATTCATAAAACCATAGCAACTTTTTTTGGAGCAGGTTATTCTCCTGTTGCACCTGGAACAGTTGGAGCATTATTTGCTTGTCTAATGCTGTTTATTTTCAATTACCTCCATATTGTTTTAGAACAACCTATAATGTTTATTGCAATTATTTTTGCGACAACATTAATTGGTATTTTTTCTATCAATCAACTCAATCAACTATGGGGAAAAGATCCTTCAAGAGTAGTTATTGATGAGGTTGTAGGAATGTGGTTATCTATGGTTCTAATTCCGTTTACTTACTTTAATTTATTAATCGCTTTTGGATTGTTTAGATTATTCGATATTTACAAACCATTAGGAATTCGAAATTTAGAAAAATTGGACGGTGGTTTAGGTGTAATGGCTGATGATATTTTAGCCGGAATTTATGCTAATATTGTTTTGCAAATCATTCTAGTATTTTTATGAAAAAGAAATTATGGCATTTTTCTTTTTTTAAATACCAAATTGCGGCAGTAACAGCCACAATCATAGATTTCTTAATACTCGTGTTACTTACCGAAATTTTCAATATTTGGTATGTTTATTCTACGGTAATTGGCGCTTTAGCTGGGGCAATTGTTAATTTTAATTTATGCAGGTTTTGGGCATTTTCAAATGCTAAAAATAAATTCAAACATCAAGTATTACGATATGTTCTGGTTTCATCGGGAAGTTTAGTATTAAATACATTATGCGTTTATCTTTTTACCAATTTCGCTCATATTAATTATAGTATTTCAAAAATAATTACCGCATTATTTATTGCCATTTTTTACAACTATATGCTCCAAAAATATTTTGTTTTTAAACGATAATTTTTTAAAGTGTTCAAAAAAGTGTTGAAAACAAGAATTTAAAGCCTGTTAAACCTCTATTTCTATTGATTAACATTACCATACCAAATTGTAATGTTATGAACTATTCAAAAATCCTTTTTTCCGCCATTTTCGTATTTCATTTTATTTCTTGTGGAAACAAATCGTATTCGGACAAAACAGCTGGAAAAAAAATATTCAGGTACAACGAATCAGCTGGAATCACTTCATTAGACCCTGCATTTTCAAGAAATATTGAAAACATTTGGGCTTGCAACCAATTGTATAACGGATTGGTCCAAATGGACGATAAATTAAATGTAAAACCTTGTATTGCAAAAAGCTGGGAACTTTCAGAAGATGGAAAAGTATATACCTTTCATCTTAGAAATGATGTATATTTTCACAATCATAAATTATTTAAAAATGGTAAAGGAAGAAAAGTTGTCGCCTCAGATTTTATATACAGCTTTAACCGAATAATTGATTCGAAAGTGGCCTCTCCAGGTGCGTGGATTTTTAACACCTTAGATTTTGACGCTCAACATAACTACAATCCATTTGACGCAATCAACGATACTACACTTAAAATATATTTAAGTCAATCTTTTCCAGCTTTTTTAGGCATATTAACCATGCAATATTGTGTAGTTGTTCCAAACGAAATTGTAGACTATTATAAAAATGATTACTCCAATAATCCTGTTGGCACAGGTCCATTTCAATTTAAAATGTGGGACGAAGGAAATAAAATGGTTTTTCTAAAAAACGAAAACTACTTTGAAAAAGATGAAAAAGGGAATTCGTTACCAAAAATTGATGCCGTAGCCATTACATTTATTAAAGATGAAGAAGTTGAATTTTTGAAATTTTTAAATGGTGAACTCGAATTTGTGTCTGGAAGAGAAGGTAGTTACAAAGATGAGATATTTACTGCTCAAGGAAAATTGGATAAAAAATACACCAACGACATTAAAATGTTGTCTAACCCTTATTTAAATACCGAATATTTAGGCATTTTGGTCAATGAAGAATTAGATATTGTAGCCAATAGTCCGTTGAGGAAAAAGAAAGTAAGACAAGCTATTAACTACGGATTTAATCGAGATCAAATGATGTCTTATTTGCGTAAAAACATCGGTACACCTGCACATTCAGGATTTATTCCTAAAGGATTACCTTCATTCAATGAAGATTTGGTGGTAGGTTACGATTACAACCCAGAAAAAGCAAAACAATTACTTAGTTCAGCTGGATTTCCAAATGGTAAAGGATTACCAGAAATAACATTATTTACAACATCAGGTTACGTCGATTTATGTGAGTTTATTCAACATCAATTGGGTGAAATTGGAATAAAAACTAAAGTAGAAATTTTACCACCTTCGACACATCGGGAATTGATTGCACGAGCAAAACTTAATTTTTTTAGAAAATCTTGGATTGCTGATTATCCAGATGCAGAGAATTATTTAGCCTTGTTTTACAGTAAAAATTTTACTCCTCATGGGCCAAATTATACACAATTTAAAAATAATGAGTTTGATAAATTGTACGAAAAATCTCAACTTGAAGTGAATGATTCAATTCGCTATCATTTGTATCAAGAAATGGACAAAATTCTTATTGAAGAAGCTCCTGTGGTTCCACTTTTTTACGATGAAGTAGTTCGATTAATTCATACCAATGTAAGTGAATTAGGAATAAATCCCATTAATTTACTTACCTTAAAAAATGTGGAACTAACTAAAAAGTAAACTGTTACGGAGCAACTCTTGAAATTGCCCAACTATCCTTATTTTTCGAATAAACCAGTCTGTCGTGCAGGCGATTAGGTCGACCTTGCCAAAACTCAAACTTTACTGGAGAAACCAAATAACCTCCCCAATGTGATGGACGAGGAACATCACAATTTTTAAATTTTTCGTTGTAAAAAGTTACTTTTTCTTCTAATTCTTCCCTGCTTTTTATTATCTCACTTTGATTCGATGCCCACGCTCCTATTTTACTTTCACGAGGACGAGCAGCAAAATATTTATCCGACAATTCCTCGCTTGCCTTGCTCACTAGTCCTTCTATTCTTATTTGGCGTTCCAATTCAGCCCAAAAAAACGTTATCGATAATTTGTTCGAATTGGAGATGTTTTTTCCTTTTTGACTATCGTAATTGGTGTAAAATACTAAACCATTTTCGCTTATATCCCTTAAATAAACTACTCTAGAATGTGGTTGACCAATTTCATCTACAGTGGAAATAACCATTGCGTAAGGATCTAAAATTTGAACATTCACGGCTTCCTCAAACCAAACAGAAAATTGTAAATACGGATTTTTATTCACCGAATCTTCACTCAGAGGCCTATTTGCAAAATCGCGTCTAATACCATTTAAATAATTTCTTAACTCTTCCATCCATATTGGTTTAGTATTTTACAAAATTAATTAATTAGCCTAATTTTTACTTCACAAATTATTTTTATTTAAATTTATAGAACAAATCGATTTGTATGAGTTTAAATCCATTGGATTATTCTATTTCGTCATTAAACAGGCTTCTTCCAAAAAAAGGACGATTGCTTATTGCCGAACCTTTTATGCAAGACTCATTTTTTAAACGTTCAGTAGTGCTTTTAACTGAATACAATGAAAATGGTGTTGTTGGTTTTATTTTAAATCAACCTTTAGAACAAAAAATTCATGAGGCAGTAAAAGACTTTCCAATTTTTGATGCTCCAATTTTTATGGGAGGTCCAGTTCAAACCGATAGATTGTTTTTTATTCATTCACAAGCAGAATCGATACCTGAAAGCGAGTTAATTATAGATCATCTATGGTGGTCAGGAAATTTTAATCATCTTAAATTATTGATTGAAAATGAACAAATTTTTCCACATGAGGTGATGTTTTTTATTGGCTATTCGGGTTGGGATGTTGACCAATTAAAAGATGAGATGAAAAATAATTCGTGGATTATTTCGAAAGCAGATGAACTTACCATCAACGATTTTAAAGCTGACAAATTATGGCAAACATTGTTAAGTGAAATGGGACCAAAACACAAAGTATTATCAAATTTCCCTCATGATCCAAGCTTAAATTAGTGATGAAAAAATTTTGGTTACTACTATCACTATTTTTCTTTTTTATAAAACTATCTTGTTTTGCTCAGGTTGAAGATGATTACGTTAATAAAAACCAATCAAAATCGAAACCTCTATTTAATAAAAAAATTTATGAAATTTCCAATCCTGATTATACCAGCTATTTTTTAAGCCCTACGGCATTTACTCTTACCAAACGAGATTTTAGAATTGCGAGTAACGACTTTATTTTCGTAAAAGGTACTTATGGGTTAACAGACAAACTAAATATTTCATTAAACACGTCGCTGTTTGGTTCTTTAATTGGGTCGTTAAAGCAACGAATAGATTTAGGTGAACAAAAATCATTATCCTTTTCGGCATCACTAGGCAATTTTACATTTACATTAAAAGATACCAACATACTATTTTCTAGTGCTGATGCAAATTTTACCTTCGGAACTATTCAGAACAGTATTACAGTTGGAACTGGGATGAGTTTTATTAAAAGTAACATTGATTTAGTGAATGATAAACGCAAATTTCTGATGCATTTTATAACCTTTGGGTTACAAAATCAACTATCACGAAAAGTTTATTTTATGGTTGATGGTTACTATTTTACCAATTACAATATTTTAACTGCTGCTGCAGGATTTAAATTCGTTATTAAAACCCGATATACATTAAATGCTGGCGTTATGCCAATACTATGGAACGACACGAGAAGGTCGCGATATGACATAAAACCCATGATGATACCCGTTGTTTCATTTCGAATGTTAATTGAAAGAAAAAATTAATTCTTACTTATTTTTTTAGTTTGTGTAAATTAGATCGTTCAATTTGTACATACTTTTGAAAAACAGATCGTATATTTTCTATACCAACCTTGGAGTAATAACAATCTTTTTGATTTTATGCTCTAACAAAAACAGTATTGCTCAAAACAATATCAATGAATACAGTCAATTTGAATGCGCTCATAGCAAATTAGTAAAATTGCCTATAAACGATAATCAAACTACGTTTTACGAATACCGTGACCAATTTTCTTATTGGTACAGAATTGAGTCCTGCAACGATAGTATTATTCAATGCAAAATTAATCCAATAAACGAAGGTGATGACTACACCTTGTTGGTTTACCAATACGATCAAATGGATTTTTGTAACAAAGTGTTTAACGATAAAATAAAGCCCTTAAAATCGAGCGAATTAGCATCATTTAGTTCCGATTCCAATTCAAATTTGGTTCAAGTTAATTTAAAACCAAAAATGGGTGATGCGTTTTATTTATGCGTGTTAAATGTATCCGTATCCAACTGTGGACACCATTTGCAACTAAAAAATAACCATGCTGTTTTTAATATTAACGCAATACATGTGCCTTGCAAAATTGAAGATGAAGTTGAAGTAAAACCAACTACTCAAGTAGAACAATCCACTATTACAACTGAACATGAACTCAGCGTGAAGGTTACCCTTAAAGATGAATACCAACCCACAAAAAACATTGAAGCAAAACTTGTTATCATTGATGAACTTACAGGAAATGCAATAAATATCGATTTTAAAAATCAAAACACGTTAGAGTTATCTATTGAAAAAGGGAAAGCCTACAAGGTAGAATGTTTAGCATTAGGTTATAAACGATTCGATCACAGCATTGTAATAAGTGATTATTTGAACACTAGCAACGGGTTTGATATTTTTTTACGACCTCTTAAATCAGGTGATACTTTTGTAATGAATAGTATTTATTTCTATCCGAATACCTATGCTTTAAAAAGTAAGTCGAAAAAAGAAATAGATTATTTGCTCAACTATTTGACCAACAATCCTGATGTCAACATTGAAATTGCTGGTCACACGAATGAGAATAATAAAATACGGAAAAATAGGGCTTATAAAGACAAAGGTCCTGAATGGAATTTTGAAGGTACGTCAAAAAAATTATCGATTTTAAGAGCCGAAAGTATAAAAACTCAATTAACAGAAAAAGGAATTGATGCTTCAAGAATTGAAACCAAAGGTTATGGTGGCGACAAAATGATTATTGAAAATGCAAAAACGCTTGAAGATATTGAAAAAAATGTCCGTGTAGAAATTCAAATTTTATAATATTAATCCGTAATGCATTCGGGCTTAGTTTTCAATAAAAAAGTGTCATTTCGAGTTTTTTCAGAAGAAAAAGTATCGAGAAAACACT